>JBDRHU010000063.1:0-10123 GCA_043816565.1 Patescibacteria group bacterium | reverse complement strand
GAGATCAAGAACCCGCTTGTGGGCAGTGGTGGACCTGTGGCACAAGACTAATTGGAGAAGAATCTCTTCTGGAGGGATCACAAAGAGCGCTAAAAAGGGAACTGGGTCTAGACATTGATCAAGAAAGAATAAAAACTATCGATAAGGTTCAATTCGTTGACTGGCCGGTAAGCCATAAGGCTCCATTTGGAGAAAACCTTTTACACTTCATTGCCTATGTTGAAATAAGTAAAAAAGAAATCAATTCAATAAAATTAAGAAACCAAGAACATTCCAACAAGCAATGGATCTCTCTGGTGGAAGTAATAAAAGACAGCAAGCAATTTTTACCCCCCTTAATAGACATTTGCAGTTTTTTCCAAAAAAACGACTTACTGTAAAATAGACCATGCTTAAACTTTCCCAGGACCAAAAAAAAGCTCTAAACCAACTACTCGACTGGTACCGAAAAGAAAAAACAGTCGACACCCATATCACCCTGGGCGGTTACGCCGGCACCGGCAAAACTACCTTAATTGCTGTCTTTAGAAAACGATTAAAGGAAATTGACGAAAAACTCAAAGTCAGTTTTGTCTGTTACACCGGCAAAGCTTCTCGAGTTCTGCGCCAAAAATTAAAAGAAGAAAAGGCTGTTTTTCCCAAAGACACTGTCGGTACTATCCACTCGTTAATCTATACCCCAATTGAAAATGACAGGCAAGAGATTGTTGGCTGGAAAAGGAAAGACAAAATTGACAGTCAACTAATTGTTATTGACGAAGCTTCAATGGTTGATGGCCTAATTTGGGAACACCTGTTAACCTACAAAATTCCGATCATCGCCGTTGGTGATCACGGTCAGTTACCCCCGATTAAAAATAATTTTAATCTGATGGAAAAACCGGATTTGAAATTGGAAGAAATCCATCGCCAAGCTAGAGAAAACCCAATTATCGCCTTGTCTATCCAAGCCCGCCAAGACGGCATTGTTTTGCCAAACAAATATGCCAACCGGGTAAGGAAATTTGACAAGTCTGACCCGGAAGCTCAGGAGGCAATGGCAGAACTATTAACTAACTATGACAACAACACCTTGGTCCTTTGTGGCTACAACCATACCAGAAGAAAATTAAACAATTTCATTCGTCAAGCCCTTGGTTTTGAATCCCCCAGTCCCCTTCCCAACGATCGAGTCATTTGCCTGAGAAACAATCACACCGCCGGTATTTTTAACGGCATGTTGGGAACAATCGTCAGCATAAAACTAAAAACCGACAAGTGGTATCAAGTCGAAATTAATATGGATGGAGAGGAGACTAACTACGAAGGTCTGATTTCTGTCGACCAATTCGGTAACGATCTGCCAATGAACTTCACCCAAAGGCGAAGAGAAATTATGAAAGGCGACCTGTTTGATTTCGGCTACGCCCTGACAGTTCACAAGGCCCAAGGTGGTCAAGCCAAAAAAGTAATTTTATTCGAGGAACGCTTTAAACAAACCACCGATGATCAATGGAAAAGGTGGCTCTATACTGCTGTCACCAGAGCCGAAAAAGAGCTCTATATTTTTTGATCTCAACCAAAAACCGCTTGTTTAAGATAGCCCTTTATCAAAGATTGGTAAGGAACATTAATCTCGTTAGCCTGTTCCTTGATTCTGTCAATCAAATATTCCGGCAAACGAATAGAAATTGACCTAGAGCTTGGTTTCAGATTAGGAAAAGAGACTGGTTTGAAATCGCTAGGCTCAAAATAATCGGCCAAGTTAATTTTGGACCAGAAAGTTCTTTCCTCGTCTTCATTTTTAAACTTTGGTAGCTTAAGCTGTTTTTTCATACAAGATCCTTTCTTTTTTGTTTGTGTCTCTGGCTGAGATAATCCTTACTTTTTTATCTCTAAGAGTAAAAACAATAAATAATAATCTTTTTCCTTTTGTCTTTCCTAAAACAATATATCTTTCTTCTTTATCTGAATGAAATTTGTCTTCAGCGATTCTCTTTTTCCTGTCAAAAAAGACTTCCTCAGATTCTCTGTTGGTAATCTTGTGCTTTAACCAATTTTTATCAACATTACCTTTGTCCCAAATAAACTCAACAGGTTCATTCAATGTTATCATTGTTACAATCTATTTCTATTGTATATACCCGGTAACACATTGTCAAATACTAGGTTTTCAACCGTGTCCTACAACCCTCGGACTTTGTCTTCCCAAGTAAACAGTTCCCCTAAAGATCTTTCCCTGGAAATCCTTTTGATGATTTTTGCCAATAGCGGTCCTAGAGAAATTATTTTCATCTTTTTTAACATTTTTTCTTTTGGAATTGGAATTGAATTAGTTAACAAAATCTGATCAATACAATCACTGCTTAGTACCTCCTTGGTGTTGCCTGACAGAACACCATGAGTGGCACAAACAACAACTTCTTTTGCCCCGGACTTTTTTAATGTTTCCGCGGCAACACGAATCGATCCACCAGTACTGATAATGTCGTCAAGAATTATATACCAACCTCATACTATAAAACCAATTGCCCAAAGACACTCTTGACATCAAAACATCAAAATGTTATATTGTTGTCATGTTACAAAGAACAACTGTTTCTTTAAACCAGGACTATTTGGACTACTTAAAAATCTTGGCCGTACAAAAGCAAAAAAAACTTTCTGAACTAGTTAACGATGCGGTCAGATTTTATCTGTCTTCAGTTAAAATCGAAAAGAGTGGAAAAGAGTTTTTTGAAAGTTTAGCCAGGCTAGAGGGTAAACTAGGGTTGAGCAAAGCCCAATTGAAAAACTATATTTCAAAAGGCAGGCTTTGATGAAGCGAGCTATTTTTGACGCTAGTTTTTTCTTGTCATTTTTACTGCCAGATGAAAAAACTAATCGGGAAATAATTCGAGAATTTATCGAGGGAGACTTGTTGCTGGTTGAGCCACCCATCTTTAACCTAGAGGTGGTCAACGCCTTAAGATACGCTTTTACTTCAAAGAGAATCCCGAAGGCAGAATTAACTAAGCTAATTAAGTCTTTTCAAGAACTAAACAACATTGACTATGTTCACGACTTTGACCTGTCAAACCTTACAAAAATTTCTCTAAAATTTGATATTTCTATTTATGACGCTTGCTACCTGTACTTGGCTCAAAAAACCGGTCTTAAACTTTACACTTTAGATAAAAAATTAGCGCGCTCTGGTCAAAGCAAGCAGTAAAAGTCTAAAATTCTCCACCCCCAAACTATTTCCTAGCCGATCGCCTTCTTTCGGCCTCTGTTAGAAGCTTTTTTCTCAACCGAAGTGATTTGGGGGTAATTTCCAGAAGCTCGTCTTCGTTGATAAAATCCAAGCATTGCTCCAAGCTAAGTATTCTCGGCGGAGTCAACTGAATAATTCCGTCTGAGGACTTGGAGCGCATATTGGTTAGTTGCTTACCCTTACAGATATTAATCGCCAGATCGTCTCCTTTGGCGTTTTCACCAACGATCATCCCTTCATAAACTTTAGTCCCAGGACCAATGAAAGTTACCCCTCTTTCCTGAGCATTCCTCAGACCATAGGCCAAGGCCGTCCCCGACTCTGAGGCCATTAGCACTCCCCCTCTGGTTTTGGGAACCGACTTCCCAACTGGCTGATAACCAACTACCTGGGAACTCAAAATTATTGTTCCCTTGGTGGCCATTAATAAAATGCTTCGCAGGCCAATAATTGCTCGAGTCGGTACTCGATAGACAAACTCCAGCTCTTTTTCATTGATTGACTCTGTCTTCATTAAAATTGCAAATCTCTTGCCCATCTCTTGATTAATTACCCCTTGGTATTCATTGGGAACAATAATGTTCAGCTCTTCAATTGGCTCGCTGACGACACCGTCGACCTTTTTGACAATCACCTCTGGTTTCTCAACCTCCATCTCGTAACCTTCTCTTCTCAGGTTCTCCAAAAAAACCGCCAAGTGTAGCTCTCCTCTTCCGGAAATTTGAAACTTGCCATCGGCCAACTTAACAATCTTGAGACTTAAGTTCTTTTCCCTCTCTTGGTCTAAGCGACTTTCAAGTTGGCGACTGGTGACAAACTCACCCTCTTGACCAAAAAAAGGAGAAACGTTTACGCCCAAAGCCAAATGAAGAGTCGGCTCCCCAATCTTGACAGTCGGTAATACCTTGGTATCTCCTGGTTCAGAAATGGTCTCGCCAATCTTTGAGTCAAAAATACCGGCGATGGTAACAATATCTCCAGAGCGGGCCTCTCCAACAACCGTCTTCCCAAGACCGTCGGAAACTAGAATCTTTTCGGCTTTGTAAACCTTGCCTGGGCTACCAGACAAGATCAGTTTCTTGCCTGTTTGAACAATCCCTTGGTAAATTCTACCAATCGCCATTTTGCCAAGATGAGGATCGTAGTCAAAAGAGGAAATCAACATCTTGAAAGACTTTTGGTCATTAGTAACCGGCCCAGGAACATAATCAATAATTTTTTCTAACAGGGGCAAAACCGTTGCCGGCGTCTCAAGATCGGTCGGCAAAGTTTCATAAACCTTACCCTCCTTACCAACCGCATAAAGAACCGGAAAATCAAGTTGACCCTCGCTGCTGACCAATTCCAAAAATAGACTTTCTGTTTTTCGTAAAACGTAATCAATCCGGGCGTACTTTTTGTCAATCTTGTTAATAACGACAATCGGTTTTAAACCCAACTCCAAAGCTTTTTTTAAAACGAAGCGAGTTTGAGGCATTGGTCCTTCTTGAGCATCGATAATAAGCAAGGCCCCATCAGCCATTCCCAGGGTCCGCTCAACTTCACCGAAAAAATCAGCGTGGCCGGGGGTATCGATGATGTTAATCTTGACTCCCTGGTGAAAAATAGCACAGTTTTTGGCGGTAATGGTAATTCCCCGCTCTCTTTCCTGGTCGTTACTGTCTAAAATCCGACTCTCCTCCATTTGCTGTTGATTGTCACGAAAAACATGGGTCTGTTTGAGTAGGGCATCAATCAAGGTAGTTTTGCCATGGTCAACATGGGCAATAACGGCCACATTTCTGATAAGTTTATTGGTTTTTTCCATATTAAACCCTCCATTTCGGGGTCGAAGAGGTATTGTAGCAGTAGATGGTCCAAAATCCTAATTACCGGACACAATTTCGAACTATTACTCCAAATCTATGATAAAGTCTCTACACAAATCAATATGACAAAAAAATGTTCTCAATGTGGTCTTTGTTGTCAGTTGTTTTTAATAACTCTGACGGAAAAGGAGTACCGATCAGGCAAGTTTGCAATCCAGTTTGAGGAATTCGGCCAGATTGATAGTTTTCGCAAGGCCATCGCTTGCGGAGCCAATACTCTCAAACAAAGAAAGGATGGTAGTTGTATCTACCTGAAAAACAACAAGTGCTCCATCCACCAAACCAGACCCCAAGCTTGTCAACGATTTCTCTGCACCTCAAAATCAAAAAATTTCAAAAGAATGATTGAGTTAATTGAAAAAAAACGAAGTAAACCTATTTCACCTCTTGGCTGATCAAATTATCTCTGTTAAAATGGATAAAAGATGGACAAACGGGCAACAATCATACTAGTAAGCACTGTTGTCATTATTCTTTTACTAACCGGGATAGTCGGTTTTAGTTTAAGCAAAAACAAAACCTCCCCTCCTAAACAACTTACCGATGTTAATATTACGGAGGAAAAAACAACCATGAACAACAAACAAAACTCAATCCCAGAAATGCAAATTGATGAAAATAAAAGCTATCAAGCCATTATCGAGACTGACCTGGGAACAATGACTGTTGACCTAGACAGCAAGCAAACCCCGATTACGGCCAACAACTTTGTTTCTCTAGCCAGAAAATCTTTTTATGATAACACTATTTTCCACCGGATCATTGCTGGTTTCATGATCCAAGGCGGAGATCCCCAAGGAAATGGTACCGGTGGTCCAGGGTATCAGTTTGACGACGAACCCTTTACCGGAGAATACACTCGAGGAACAGTTGCCATGGCCAATTCCGGACCAAACACTAATGGCAGCCAGTTTTTCATCATGCACCAGGACTATCCATTACCAAAAAACTACGTCATTTTCGGCAAAATCAGTAGTGGACTAGAAACACTAGACAAAATCGCCCAAGCCGAAGTCGAAACCGGTGCTACCGGTGAAAGCTCAAAACCAGTTACCCCAGTCACCATTCGAACAATCACTATTGTCGAAAAATGAGTGCTTTAAACAAAAGCGTCATTGATGTCCTCAAACTTTTTGCACCATTACCAGGACTAAAGGTCAACAAAGATAGCATCTCGCTCAACGATAATCTTTTGAAGATTACTCCCGATCAAATATCAAGCCCGACTGGTGTCTACGAAAAAATGGCCGAAAGACTAAGCCCCCTCGAGGATCAGCTGGTTCCCCTTGCACAGATAGAAAAATTTATACAAGACCTTAAAAAGCCCAACTCCCTAACCAGGCTGAACCACCTTGGCTTCTGTTATCAAGTAGCTTCTCTCGACCAAGAAAAGACAAAAGTACTACAAGAAATGAAAAAATCAAAATTTGATTTGTATCAGGAAAAATCAGTAGACAAAACCCTCTGGTTATTTATCGGAAACGACGCCAATTGGACTGATCCAATGATCGAACTCCTTCCGGTCGAAAAATTAAAAGATCCCTGGTTGGACTTGTGGTTACCACATATTCACATCGATATTGACACTACAAAAAAAGCTGAAGAGATTGATAAAATCGTGATTAAACACTTCGGTGGCGATCCGGTTCCCTTTCATGCTATTGTCATTGATAGCTACATATATACTGTCAGAGTAAGACTGGGGGTTGTGTCCGGAATCAATATCACTCTGGATCTGGCCACTAGTATTAGGAACCAAGACTATCGTCGTGCCAATCTTCTCAAAAAGCTTTCTTAACTCCATCTGCTATAATGAGTCTATTGACACTAAAAAGAAGACAATAGACGAGTTGATAGCGATCTTCCTGAAAAAAGGTGGCCGAATTAATCAATTCTACCTTCAAGAAAAAAAGAGAAACCCTTCGCTGGTCTACTTAAAAGGCTGGTTTCGTGGTCGTAACATCCGTGAAGCAATATCAAGGGCACTTGCCGGTTAACAAATTAGTTTGTATTTCAAAACCCACCTGCTTCCCCGGCATTGCCTGATTTTTAAAAAAAATCAAAGATTAACGAAAGTTGCCCCCTCTGGGTCCTCGATCGTCTCTTCTACCGCCACCTCCTCGATTGTCGAATCGTGGCTTGTCTTCTTTCGGTCTAGCTACATTGACTGTGATTGTTCTTCCCTCAAAGTCAGTGTTGTTCAAGGCGGCAATGGCTGCCTCAGCAGCGGCATCGTCCTCCATCTCAATGAAAGCAAAACCTTTGCTTTGACCGGTATATCGGTCAATAATAAGGTCACAAGAACTGACCTTGCCAAATTTTGCAAACGCTTCTTCTAGCTGAGCGCTAGTAACGGAATAGGGAAAACCCCCTACGAATAATTTTTTAGACATTTATTTTCTTCACCACCCTTCTGTTTTAAAATACTGTCTCTGCTGGTGGATAGAAAAAACCGATGAAGGCTCTCTTCTTATCTGGCAAGTTCCTATCTAACAAGAAAAAACAGGTGTTAATCACCCCTTACGGAATGTATTTACATTATAGCACATCTTCTTCGTTACACTTTCAAATACCAAGTTGGTCTAGGAAAAACACACCCAAACTAGGAACTCCCCTCCCAAGCAATACACCTTCTGCCAAATTCCTTTAGCGCCCCGCTTTTAACTACAATTAGCCCTAGACGAAACACGCTGGCGTACATATTGAGCAATGAAATAACATCCAGCAAGGACCTGTAGCCAGATAAACCGGAAACATCAATATACATTTTGTTAAAATCCACACCAAAACCCATGGCTGTTTCAATATTAAAAACATCCAAAGTCTCGAACCTAATCTCTGGTCTCATTTGCCTAGCACGCTCAATGCACTTTAAACTTACATCGGTAGCAATGATGTTCCTACACTTTTGGAATATCAATTCCGAAGTTGTTCCCCACTCACAACCTACCTCGAGGATCTTGTCCCCAGGTTTCACAAACTTTTCTATAGAAGCGCGATATTCCTGTACTCCCCGCGTTCCTACAAATAGTGTTTTCAGTTTAAACTGTTCTTCGTTCGCCATTTTTTCCTTTTTAGAAAACAAAAAAGCGCCCAAATGTGCACCAAAACTAGTTTGATACACATCCAGGCGCTCTGGGTCCAACCATCTGAGCTACAGTATCTCTCGATACTCGTCCTCCTGACGTGACTCTTGGATTATAACACAAACGGAAGAGGCTTACAAAAAAAATTGTCTTGATGCGGAGACTGCTCTTGCTCTGATTACTTTTTGATCACTTCTTTCAAGTATCTCCCGGTATATGAGTGACTAGCTTGACATACCTGCAAAGGAGTTCCTTGGGCGACTATTTGCCCCCCTTTTTCTCCTCCCTCAGGACCAAGATCAATAATCCAATCAGCATTCTTAATGACGTCCAAATTGTGTTCCACTACCAAGACCGTGTTGCCGTTGTCAACCAATCGGTCCAACAAAACCAACAGTTTCTCAACATCGGCAAAGTGCAAGCCTGAAGTTGGTTCATCTAAAATATAAAACTCGCCTTTGGCTTGCAGTCTGCTTGCCAACTTTAATCTTTGTGACTCGCCCCCCGATAGCGTGTCTAGAGTTTGCCCCATTTCCATATAGTCCAGGCCAACTTCGTTAAGCAAATTCATTTGTTCTTTTGTTTCTCGGCTATCAAAAAAATCTCCTGTCTCAGCGGCAGTCATAGCTAAAACTTCGGCAATACTTTTCCCTTTATACTTATACCCCAACACCTCTTGTTTGTACCTCAAACCGCCACAACTTTCACATTTTATTTTCACATTCCCTAAAAAGTTCATATCCATGTCGATAAAACCAATACCCTTGCACAACTGGCAACCTCCTCGAGAGTTGTAACTAAAAAAACTCGGATGAACTTTGTGTTCATCAGCAAAATATTTCCTGATTCTATCAAAGGCACCAACATAAGTTGCGATACATCCCCTTTTGTTGGCTCCAATCTGACTTTGACCGATCAAAACAACTCTTTCTCCGTGTTGACCGACGATCTCCTCAACTAAAGAACTTTTACCGGAACCGGACACGCCAGTTAAGGCGACCATCACCCCGGTGGGAATACTAAAGTTAAAATTTTTTAAATTGTTCCTAGTAGCATTAGTCACTCTTAACTGACCCGAAGCTTTTCGATAACAACCTTTCCCTTTGATAGATCTGGCTCCACTAAGATACTTGCCAGTTAATGAGTTCTGGTCGGCAACAAGATCGTCAAGCTTTCCAACGGCAACAATCTCCCCTCCTTTTTTACCCCCACCCGGCCCAACTTCAATCAAATAATCCGCACTTCTAATAACACTTTCATCGTGCTCGACCACGATGACACTGTTGCCATTGTCCCGAAGTTTCCTCAAATTCTGGACCACTTTAGTCACGTCCCGCGGATGAAGACCAGCTGTCGGTTCGTCTAAAACATAAACCGTCTCAATTAAGTCACAGCCAAGTTGCCTGGCCATTTTTACTCTTTGGGCTTCCCCGCCCGATAAAGTATTAGCCGATCTATTTAACGAAAGATAGCCAACACCAACATCAATTAAGCCCTGGAGTTGATCGATAAGTCTGGGCTTGATAACCTCAGCATTTTTATGATTAAGACTTTTGACAAAGGCGAGGCATTCATCAAGCGGTAAATTGCCAACTTCCCCAATGTTTTTACCATTCAGGCACACCTTCAGCGACTTACTATTCAACCTCTGGCCATGACACTCCGGACAGTCGACAAACTCAAAATATTTCATTTCTTCCTCATTTGCTTGCCGATGGGCACTAGAGCCACGATCCTTCAGGTGAGTAATTACTCCTTTGAAAGTCCAGTTGATAACATTGTCTAAACCCGTTTTATCAACCGGCACCTGCTTTTTAGCATAAAGAAGCATTTCTAGCTCCTCTGGTGTAAAGTCACTAACTTTTTTGTCCATATCAAAAAAACCAGTTGCCCGAATAATCTTCCAAACCATACCGCCAACCCGCCAATTGCTATAC
>JBDRHU010000062.1:0-5482 GCA_043816565.1 Patescibacteria group bacterium | reverse complement strand
AAATACCGGCATAATCAGAAACTTTTTTCGGGTTAAAACTAATTTCTCTGATGATTTCTGGGTTAGGATAATAGTCAAAAATCGTGCCGGAAACTTCTCCTTGGCAGTGTTTTTGGATAAGATCAATTAGTTGATCAAAGGCAATCGGGATTAGCTTTGGATCAAGATCTTTTTCCAGCCTGATTCCGGCTTCGGTGACAACACCAAGGCTTTTGGCATCCTTCCTGACTTTTTTCCGATCATAGATGGCCATCTCAACAATGATTTCGTTAGTATTTTTGTCAATAGCAGCTCTTTGTCCTCCCAGCATAACTAAACTAGCGGCCCCGTTTTTATCACCGATAATAAAAGTATCTGGCTTTAACTCTAGTTTAGTGCCGTCGAGGGTGACAAAACTGGAATATTGATTATTATTGATTTCCCAAGTTAGTTGCTCCCCTGATTTTTTGGTGTCAAAGATGTGGCACGGAATTCCATAGCAAAGAGTAATGTAGTTGGTCAGGTCAACCAGCAGGTCAATGTTGTTGATTTGGTGAAGTTTCAGGAAGTTTTTCAACCAATCAGGTGAAGTTTGGTTCTTGATTCGAGAAATTTTGATTGCCATGATTCTGACGGTTTCTTTCCGAGCAAGAACCTTAATTGGCAGTTGAGTTGTGTTTTGAATCGCGCTGGCTTTCGTTTTGGGAACGAATATTGGAGTCTGATAAAAGACTGACAGGTCCCTGGCAATACCATAATAACTAAGACAATCTCCCCTGTTTTGACGCACCTCCAGGTCAAGAACTGTTTGCTTGCCGTCAGTTTCGATTGCCGAACAGAAGTGACCAATCATCGTCAGGTCATCCGCCAATTGTCGAGGGCTTTTTTTGAGTTTCGGCAAAAACTGGTTTAATTGAGAAACAATGATTTTCATTTTTTAAACTGGTCGGTAGGCCAAGTTGCCTCCCAGCAGGGTTCTAATATCTTTAATTTGATACTTAGCCATTACCCAGCGATCTAGCCCAAGGCCGAAAGCAAAGCCACGCCATTTTTGGTGATCAATTCCAGCCATTTTCATGACCAGCGGGTGGATAATTCCAGCTCCTCCCATCTCAATCCAACCAACCCCTTTGCAAGTCGGGCAACCTCGGCCGTGACAAATAAAACAGTGAAGATCTAGTCCCAGTCCTGGTTCCACCTCAGGATAATACTTGCATCGATAACGAACCACAACTTGTTGTCCGTAGAGTTTTTTAAATAAGAGGTCAAAAACTCCGATTAAGTCTTTTAGGCTAATATTTTTGTCAACCGCCACTCCTTGATATTGGTGGAAGATGAAGTGATTGCTTTTGTTGACTTTCTCGTTTCGGTAAACCTTGCCCGGGAAGGCAGCCCTGAAGGGTGGCCTTTCGCTAGCCAGTAAGCGAGCCTCTATTGAAGATGTTTGGGTTCTTAACAGGATCTCCGGTTCTTTGATATAGATACTGTCCTGAAGATCTCGACTGGGATGATCCTTGGGAACATTCAACCGTTCAAAACAATACTCATCAGTTTCAATCTCTGGGCCGTCGTAGACAGAAAAACCAATTGACTTAAAGAGTCGATTGATTTCGTACTCAGTAGCAGTAATTGGGTGAAGATGGCCAAGTTTCTCAAGAGTGATACCCTTTGAGATACTAGACTGCTTTTTTGTTTTTGCTGGTTGAGTAAGCTTTTTGGATTGTTTAAGGATTAATTGCTCGATTTCGTTTTTAAGTTGGTTAACTTTCTGCCCATATTTCTTTTTTTGTTCTGGTTTTTGATTTTTGATTTTTTCAAGAAGCTGATTGATCAAACCCTTGCGTCCTAGGTATTTTATTCGAAGAGCCTCCAGTTGTTCTGAAGACTGGATTGATTCAATTTCCCGTTGGGCTGTCTTCTGATCCATGGTGCCGAGGGTCAGAATCGAACTGACATCTCAGGTTTTTCAGACCCGCGCCGTAACCGTCTTGGCTACCTCGGCTAAGTTTTTCCCCATCTATCGGTAATATTTAAAAACCCCGCTGCTTGCGGGGTTACAATTTCAGCAAACCCCACCAATCAGTTATTAAAGAAAAAAAAGAAAAACTGGTTGAAGGTGGCTTGTCTGTTCATTAGGATTGATTTTAACTTTTACCCTTGGCCTTGTCAACAATGGCCTTGAAGGCTTCCGGGTCGCTGACGGCCAAATGAGCTAAAACTTTTCGGTCAATTTCAATCTTAGTTTTTTTGAGCAGGTTGGTGAATTTAGAGTAGGTCAGGTCTTGCAAGCGAACAGCAGCATTAATTCTTTGGATCCAAAGCTTGCGCAGATCGCGCTTGCGTAAACGCCGACCGATGTAGGCGTATTGACCAGCGTGTAAAACGGCCTCGTGGGCAACTTTAAAAAGCCGACTTCGGGTCATTCGATAACCCTTAGCCAGTTTGATGATTTTTTTATGTCCTTGTTTACGGATGATTCCGGTTTTAGCTCTCACTTGCCTGCCCCCATCATTTTTTTAACTTTAATTGCCAGAGATCCAATCAATGGATGTTTTCTTTTCATTCTTCTGATCTGTTTGCGCGTTTTTTTCCTTTTCAAATGACTAGCAAAAGAACCGCGAGCAATCACTTTGCCCGTGCTGGTAATTTTGAATCGATTATCAATCGATTTTCTGATTTTCTTCTTGACTACCTTGTTTTTCTTCATTTTTCTTTTTCCCCTTAGTTGGAACGACAGGGTTCATCATTATTATCAATCTTTTTCCCATTTGTCTAGCACTACTTTCTGGTTGATAGTAGTCTGCTAGTTCTAGGGTAATTCGGTCTAGCAATTGGTGACCGAATTCCTTCCTAGCATTTTGCCGACCGATGAATTTTACCACAAACTTCAAGCGGGCGCCTTCTTTAGAAAATTTTCTGGCCCTGGACAGCCTGGTTTTCAAATCAGCTTCGCCAATAAATGGGGTTAATTGAATTTCTTTGACCTTCTCCCCCTTTTTGCTTTTTTTGTTAGTTTCTTTTTGTTTTTTCTCTTGTTCGTATTTATATTTGGCGTAATTGGTGATTTTAGCCACCGGAGGGTTAGCCCGAGGGGCAATTTCAACCAGGTCTAATCCAGCTTTTTGAGACAGGTTTCTGGCTTCAGCCAGAGGGAGAATGCCGATTTGTTTACCATCTGAGCCAATTACCCTCAGGTTAGGAGAGCGGATTTGCCAATTGGTTCTGTAGTAAAGGGAGCTTTGCCTGCTCGTTTGTCTTCTCAATTCAATTTAAGTCTAACATAGTATTAATCGACAGACAATCATGGAGTGTACAGGGTGGCTCTCGGGGGTTTAACATAGATTTTAACCAGCCGACCGAGAAATATAGTGTTCGGAAGAAAGTAAAAATCCACTGCCACCTTTTTTCTTGTTCCCCATTGTTCCCCAGAAGTGTCCCTTTTGTTTTCCTCGGCTTTCCAGGGCGTTAAGCCAAATTGAAGCATTCTCAACATCGGTCCGGATCTTGATAATTAAGGTTTTTAGAGATTCCAAAAAACTAAGATGGTATTGGCCGGGATTGATGATGGATTGTTCAACTGCCATCTCAACATTGCTGTCCAGCTGGTCAGTCGCTTTTGCCAGGGCCTTAACCTCTTGTTGAAGACTTTTGATTTGAATTTCAGCTTCGCGTCCTTGGCGATTGTAAAGAACCTTTTCTTCTTTTCTGATTTTTTGGATTTCTCCAAAGAAGCGTCGCCGATATTGAGTTTCAAGGGCCTGTTTTTGTTCCGCCAGGAGTTCTTCTGAAAGATTTCCTCCGGTCTCCTTGAGTGCCTCAGTGTTACTTTTGGCGACTCGACTTCCTGTTTTAGGTTTAGTGAATTTCCAAAGAGAGTTGCCCATCCTGGCCTATTTTACTACAGGCTTAGGAGAAATTCAAGAGTTTTCTGTTGTCTTAACAACTGGACAGCCATGTAAGCCTGAGCGCCTTGGTCTTCGAGTTTCTTAACTTCTTCCGGTGAGACGACAATTTTCGACTCATCAGCGATTTTTTCAAGTGCTAATTCTATCTGCCAAGAAGACTCAATTTCTTTTTGGTATTGCTGTTTGGCTTGATCGAGTGTCATCCCCTTGGAGTTGAGGTATTGACCAACATCCATGCCGACCTTTTGAACCTGATCAACCAAGCTGGCTAGCTTACGGTTGATTTCATACTGCAACAAAATTGCCGGTAAGGTGATTTTGGCGGTCTTGATTAACAAATCAAAGATTTTTTGCAATTGTTCCTGTTTTTTGACCTGAGCATCCTGTTTTTCTTTGTCGCCGGTGTCTTTGCCGGGGACCCAAATTTTTTCTTTAGCGTTTAGCTTTTTGACTTCATCCAAGAAAGTTCCCAGCTCAACGATTGGAGTTTGGCAAGAGTTGATTTCCAACTGCCAGTCTTCACCTTTTTTATTAGAAATTAGTTTGACCTCAGGGGGGATAATTGGCTTTAGATCAAATTCTTTGACTGACTCTTGATAGGCTTGACCGACCAAAAGACCGATTACCTTCTGGTAGATATTTTCTGGACCAACTTGTTTTTCAACTAGGTCGGTTGGAGCTTTGCCTTGGCGGAATCCCTGGACAATCACGGTTTGGGATTCTTTTTGAAGAACTTCTTGGTATTGGTCCTGAACTAGCTTGGCGGGAACGGTTAGTTTGATGGCAAAAGAGGCGTCAGCCTTTTTATCAATTGTTTTGCTGATTTTCATTGGTCCTAGTCTACTGTGGGTTTGGCCAAAAGTCAATTCTTGACACTGCCGTTGGCTTGTGACAGGATAGTTACTAGATATATATTTAACTGATGAAAACTAAACTGCTGGCCCTACCTCTATTTTTGTTTGGAGCATTGAGTTTTTTTCTGGCCGAATGTTGGGTTTTGGCCAACTTTGATTTGACTCAAAAAACCTTGGCCAGTTGGTTTGCCAAGCCAGATACTGGCGTGTTTGTTAGCCCAGTAATGGCAATGGCAGAGTTTGATGAGCCCGGAGCGGTTTTACTAGCAGACAGTAGCGATAGATCTTTTTTAAAAGATAGTGTTGTCGTTGACGACGCCCGACCGCTGATTATTAGGGATTACCTGGAGCAGTATGACTCTCCCCTGCTACCATATTGGAATTTGATTTTTGATGCTTCCCAAAAGTATGGTTTGGACTACCGTTTGATTGTCGCTATCGCCCAGCAGGAATCTAATTTGTGTAAAAAAGCACCGGCTAATTGTTTTAACTGTTGGGGGGTTGGGATTCATAGCCGAGGAACAATGTGTTTTGATTCGTACCCAGAGGGAATTGAATGGGTGGCTGACTACCTTAAAGAAGAATACTATCTTAAAGGCATGACTGATCCGGAAGAGATTATGAAAAAATACTGTCCTTTGTCTGACGGCTCCTGTGCATTTGGAGTTAAGCAATTTATGTCCGAGCTGGAGTAAGTGTCTAAGTTTCCATATTACGACGATCCCGATTTTGACTACAAACAAT
>JBDRHU010000061.1:0-7581 GCA_043816565.1 Patescibacteria group bacterium | reverse complement strand
AACCGCCCTTAACTGCTCGAGGTAGTACTTAGCACTCAAAATCGAATCCAAAAGAGCGGCCATCCCATCAGCCAAGTCCCCTTTAAGCCGAGATTTCTTTAATTTCTGATAATAACCATACGAGTCAGTCAAAACTTGAATAATAAAATCAAACCGTTGATCAAAACTGTCACCAATTGCCAACTTGGTCCGATATGGCTTCCTCTGGGGATGGTCAACAAAGTCAGTCCATTGCTTTTTGGTCATCACCACTCCATAACGAATGCTGTTGTAGTCCCAATAGGACTCGGCCTCATTTTTTAGGTCGGTTAGAAACAACAACCAACGGTCGGGAAGTGACTTCTCTTGATTGGCAAAACTATCCAAATAAGACTGATATTTTTTAAACATTAGTGTCATTATACCAAGGCCAACTACTAAAGCGGTTATTTCCTGTAGATATCCCGACGGTGACCAATTTTCAAAACCAGAATTGAATCGTCACTTTCCTTGTCAAAAATAGCGATACATTTACAAACCTAGTTGTTTCTTAACTTCTTTCGAAGAATATTTTTTCGATTGCCTGGCTTTTTTAATACTTTCAACATGGGTACGAAAAAACAAAACAGCTAATCTCCCCCAAATCTTTTGAACACTGGCAAATTTATCGTTATTGATCAATTGTCGATACATGGCTTTTGTTATAATTCTAATGACTACTATTGATTTTAACGTTAGTTGTCAAGAACCGCCACTTGTTTGACTTTAATTAGCCTGGCACGTAAAATACAAATCAGACGAGCGGGGTAGTGTACGGCTGCACCTGAGGCCCATAACCTCAGAGGCCAGGTTCAACTCCTGGCCCCGCAACAAAGAAAAACTACCTGAGGCAGGGTAGCTCAATGGCGGAGCGGCGTTTTCATAAGACGAGGGTTGCGGGTTCGACTCCCGCTCCTGCCACCCACAAAAAATTCGCTATTCCCCGAAGAACAACTGCCACCACTGTTGCCAGGGTTCACTATTGGAATAGACCTTGCCTTTTTGCCACCAGGACAAATCAGGAGTTTCTGGAACGACAAACAACAAGTCTTCCGGATTGGTCATCGCCAGCTTGTCTCTGGCTTCTTTTTCAAGGTATTCCTGGCTTTGATAGTATTCCTGCTTTTGTTTGAGTTGATAAGTCGCTTCCTTTAAAGAAACCACTTCCTGTTCCATCTGAGCCACTTCTTGTTTGGCCTGGTACCAAAAAACCAAACGATTAGACAAAAAAATGACCGCTAGTATCAGGGGAAGTAAAATCAAAATCAGCTTTTTGATCATCGTTTTGAGTTTAAATCCAGCTTGTTTACCTGCTGGAAACGTGTTATTATAAGACTTGTAATGAACTCAACACTCAAATTAAGCGAGGCCGGAGAAAAGTTTGCTAACTTTTTAAAAGAACAGGGTCGCTCCAGTAACACAATTGTAGCATACCAAGGAGACATCAATCAGCTAGTCCGCTTTCTAAACGGTCAAGCAATTGAGTCAATTCCCGAGGTTGAGGAAAGCCATTTGGAGGAGTTCAAAAAAAGCCTAGAAAAAGAAAACTATACCCCCAAATCAATCTCCAGAAAGTTAAATTCAATCAAGGGCTTTTTTGCTTTTCTAGTCAACGAAGGGGTGATTGAAAAAAACCTGTCCCGAAATATTAAACACCCCAAAATTAGTAACGATTTACCTCGGATTTTGAGTGCCTTGGAATACCGAGCCCTGAGAGATTCTTGTCGGCACGATACCAGAACCCTAACCATTGTTGAGCTGATGCTCCAGGTTGGCTTGAGAATCAGCGAGGTCGCTAACTTGCACCTGGAAGATATCAATAACGGCACCCTAACTATCCGATCCTACGAAACCCACCCAGAAAGAAAGGTTCCTCTTAACAAATCAGCCCGAGAAGCGGTTGAAAACTATCTGGCCGAAAGAGAAACTGGTAAAAACAAATATCTTTTTGTCACTAAAACTGGTCGCCAACTATTAGTCCGCAATATCCGCAGTGTTTTGAATCGCTACTTTGAGAGGGCCGGGTTAAAAGACGTCAAGGTCAATGATCTACGCAACACTTTCGTTTCTGAACAACTGGCCGCTGGTGTCCCTCTGGACATTATCAGCCGAATTGTTGGTCACAAGAGACTGTCAACCACCGAAAGATATTTGTCTTTAACCAAGGACAGCAAAGACTCCGAAGTCAAGCTAAAAGAACTTTAAGTCTTCGCACTAATAAATATCCTTCCTCAAAGCTAAACTCTCCTGGTTGGTGCTAAATTAGGAGAATCAATTCTCCCAATTAATGCCAAACTGAGAGAGTTTTGCCAAGTGACAGAAAAGTACATGCTTGATTAGTTTGCGGATTTAAACGTCGAGAGAATTTGAGTCTCTAGTTGGGTATATTTCGGCGCATCTTCCCTCGACGAAAATACAACAGCAATCACAAAGTTAGTATCAGTGTTTAGTTTTAAATAATAATTGTGTTGAAATCCTTCCGTCGTGCCCTCAAAATATCTCATTTCATAGCCATATTTTTCTAGTGTTTGAATGGCGCCTTGATCATTGTTTATACCCAAAAGAAGGTTGCGTCTTTGTTGGGCAAATTCATCTAAGCTTAATTCATCTTCACCCTGAAAATGCTCAAAGTATATTGTAAGCCTGGGGGTCTCTAAATTGCACCCTCCGCCTTCGCAATTTGGATCCGGAGGCAAGTTGTTAGAAACACGAACAGCATCGTCAGTTTCTTCAGACAACTTAAAATCTTTTGGATATTTGAATGAGTAGTTAAAAACCAGGTTTGTGTACGTCTCCCAGTCGGTTGTCGGATCGATGGTTGGGATCGGTGATGGCGTTGGAATTGTGCCTGTTGGTATCAGTTGTAATACTTCTGTTAGGGCAACTTCTGATTCTCGAACCAGCTCTTTTACTTGTTTTTTAAGCAAGTAGTTTTGATAGGCAAAAGTGCCGATTAACCCAAAGACGATTAAAAACAAAAAAGAAAGTAGGGCAAATAGCAACTTGTTGTTTCTCTCAACTTTTGGTTCTGGCAAGGAAGAATCTTGAACCGGTGGGATTGACTGATTAATTTCCATACTTTAAGTATTGCCAGTCGTAACTCAAAAAGCAAGTCGCAACATCTACTCTCTCCTGGAGGATGACCGTGTTGTTTGTCATTCTGGGGACACCCTCCCGTTGTCATTCTGATCCCGCAACTGCGGGAGAAGAATCTAGCGAGTGGGACGAGTGCAATATTGACGCTAACGCTAGATCCTTCGTCGCTTCGCTCCTCAGGATGACGCGGGGGGGGTGTTCCTCGTGATGACACTTTACGCACTAATTGGGAAAGTCAGGAATAGTCTCCAAAAAATTATTAGGTTTTTAAAAACTTGAAATAGTTGTCTTTGTCGACCATTTGCCAAGTAGCATTGGAATAGGTTTGTCGCCAACTTTTGGGTGCTTTTTTAGTCTGTTTTTGCCACTTGATCTCATACCCAAACAATTTACCCTCTTTTTCTTCAATCAAGTCAATTTCCTGCTTGTCATAAGTCCGCCAAAAATAAAATTTGTTAGTTTCGCCAATAAAGTTATTAGTTTTCATCTTCTCGCTGATAACAAAGTTTTCCCAAAGTTTACCGATATCATCACGAAGCGAAAGTGGGTTGAAATTGTTAATCAAGGCATTTCTAATTCCCAAATCATAAAAGTAAATTTTTCGCATCTTGCCGATTTCTTTTCTCAAATTGCGCGAAAAAGGCGGTAAGCGAAAAACGACGAAAACCTTTTCCAAAAGTTCGACATAGCTGGCGACAGTTTCCTTGCTAATACCAATCAAGGAAGCAATTTCGGTGTAGGAAACTTCACTGCTTATTTGCAAAGCCAAGGCTTCAAGCAGTTTTCTAACCGCGTCAGCGCTTTTTAGATTGTTAAATTTCAAAACATCTTTGTAAAGATAATTGGCGGCGATCGTGTTGACAAAGGTTCTTTTGTCGTCGGTCGAGTCGCAAGTAAAAACTTGCGGATAGCTGCCAAAAACCAACAGCGACTCTAGTTTTCTGTTTGCTTCCAGTTGGTTGTCAAACTGCAACTCTGGGAAAGACAGCGGATATAACCAAAATTCAATCGCCCGACCAGTTAGTGGTTCGACCACTTCATTGGCCAAATCAAACGACGAGGAACCAGTAGCGATTATCTGCTGATTAGGAAAATTGTCAACCATCATTTTTAACTTTAGCCCGATATTTTTAATTCTCTGGGCTTCGTCAAAAACAATCAATTGTTTGCCACCAAGTATTAATTTCAGCTGGTCAGAATTGTTGCTGGCAGACAGCAAGGTTTGATAGTCAAGCTGGTCGCAATTTATATATTTTGAATCTAGTTGGGGATGATCCTTAAGAATCTTTTGAGCCAGCGTCGTTTTACCCACCTGTCTGGCCCCATAAATAACAATGATCTTGCCCTTAAAAAGGCTCTTTTCGATTTTTTCCTCTATCAGCCTTCGGTAATACATCTTTCAAGCTAAATTCTCCTGGTTAGTATTAAATTAGGAGAATCAACTCTCCTAATTAATACCAAATGGGGAGAATCTTGTCAAGTGGCAAATATTAGTTTCGTCATTCTGATCCGCCAGCTGGCGGGGAAACATTTGATTCCTCCGAGGTGAGCACCTTCTAAAAAACCTAAAGCTTGGCTCTGATGGCGACTTCTCTTTCCACTTCTGCCACCGGTCGACCATACTTTAGAGCACTTAAGCGTTTGATTTTTTCCGCCAGTTCGGGATTGCGTCTGGCTTTGTCGGCTTCCATGCTTTTGGTCGTATCCATTGAAAATGGTGAAGCCGGCTCTCCCTTGATTATTGTTTTGACATAGGCGTGGAAACGTTCAACATTGAGCAGGTCTTGTTCGTTGAAAGTCGGCTGAAATTCTCTAGCCAAAAAGTTAGCGTCAGCCACCCCAACCCGGAAAGACGCCAGAGTACCAACATTACCAAAAACAGCGTTTTTGACTTCGTCTTCCATTTGGGAAGTAAATTGGTTGGCAACTACTAGGTTCAACTTGTATTTTCTGGCTTCAGACATAATTTGGGCAAAGTCAGGAGTGGCAAAGTTTTGAAACTCGTCCACATAGAGATAAAAATCCCTTCTTTGGTCTTCGGGGACATCCTGCCGGCTCATGGCGGCCATTAAAAGTCTAGGCACTAAAATCAAACCCAAAAAAGATGAGTTTTCTTCACCAATCTTACCTTTGGAAACATCAATTATCAGAATCTTGCCTTCGTCCATGATCTTTCTAAAGTCAAAGGATGAATCTGACTGGCCGATGATATTGCGCATCATCCGATTGGTAACAAAACGGCCAAACTTGGAAACGATGTAGTCCAAAGTTTCCGATTTATGAAAGTCAGAAGTTTGGGCAATCTGATCAGTCCAATAACGACGAATCATCGGATCCTTGACCTTGGGCAACAACTCCTGAACGAAACGAGAATCAGTTAGGGCCCGAACAATTTCGATAAAAGTCGCTCCCGGCTCACACATAACCGTTAACATCGCATTTCTAATGGCGTGCTCAAACCTGGGGCCAACAATACCAGTTTTGTAAGGATCGTAAAGCTTGTACATCAAATTAATAATTGAGTTAGCAACAAAATGCTTTTGGTCCTCGGTTTTGGCTTCAAGTAGGTTAATCCCCATTGGTCTGTCTAGGTCCGACGGGTCAAAATAGACCACATCTTCGGCCCGCTCCGGCGGAATGTACTGGAGAATCTTTTCGGCCAAGTCGTGCGGATCGATTAAGCAAATCCCTTTACCGGCTTGGATATCCTGAATTAGCATTTCTTTCATCAACTCGCTTTTACCGGTTCCGGTTCTACCGACAATGTAAAAATGGCGGCGGCGGTCGTCTTCCTCGATGTAAATCGGTTTCTCAACTCCTCGGTACAAACTCTTACCCAGGTATAGACCAGAAGTGGGCAAATCGGCCGGGGGCGAAGCTTGTCTGGCTCTCAACCAATGAATATTAGGAGTTTCGACCGTTTTGTTAGGAAAATGAAACAAGGTCGCCAATTCCTCACTGTTGAGAATAGTTTTGCCCTTGTTCCAAAAAATTGGCTGATAGCGATAGATAAAATCAGTCATAAAAAAGTGTTTCAGACGAATCTTTTTGCCACCCAAACCGTTCCAAGGGGAATCGAGCTGGGACAAGGATGATTTGATGTTGTTCAGGTGGGCATTGGCAAGCTCTTTGTCAGGAGCACAAACCACAATCCGGATCGCCACCTCAAAACCGGGTTTGGCACACTTGCTCTCGACTGCCTCCAAAGTCCTAGCGTCAACCTTGAAACTGGCTTTTTCCGGATCGGTTTCCTGCTTTTTAGTCTGGCTGACAAAAGCCCGACCGGCCTTTTGCCAATCGCTCTCGGCCGGACTGATCAAAACCTGAATCGCTGCTC
Source organism: Patescibacteria group bacterium (assembly GCA_043816565.1). Lineage (GTDB taxonomy): Bacteria > Patescibacteriota > Microgenomatia > UBA12405 > JAHJSD01 > JBDRHU01. Next base: position 1,130 of record JBDRHU010000061.1, on the reverse strand, counting down.
CTTCTCCATCGCCTAGTTTGGCCATGGCCGAGGTAATCGCCGACAACGAATCAGTTGATAACTCTCTGAACGTTTTTAGGGGATAAAAAGAATCTTTTTTGGTTCCTAACCAGGCATAAGCAACTTTGCCGTTTTCAGAAAAAATGTTGTACTCGTCGACTATTTTGACTTCAGCGTCGGAATAGCCACCATGGATCTGTCTTTCGACCAACTCAACCATATTTTTGGGACAAGAGACATAGAAGAAAATCTCATTGTTACTGCTGGCGATTTCAAAGGAAATGTGAGGTTGGGGATGCAAAAACTTAAACCGACCGCCCTTTTTGATTGAATAGAGCGAAGCGATGATCTGCTCCATAGCGTCAATCTTGATCTCGTTAGTCCGGGACAAAGACACTTGGAGCAAAACAAACTTGAGTGAGTTCTCCTCTCGCAGATGCCAGCGCCACCAAACCACCAAACCATAGCCTAGCAAAACCATCCCTGCCAAAAAAATTGCCAGAAAAGCCAACAAAACTATCCAAAAAACTAACTGGTTAAAAATTTGGCTAATAATATCCATTAACTGTTTTCCTTAAATTCTACCTGTTTGGGTTTCATTTTAATCAAACGCAAACACCACTCGGCTAGCCAGCGAATTGCCTCGGTCGCTTTTTGGCCCAAACCATAAATTAACTTCTGCTTGTCGAGTGGCAAAACAATCTTAACTTTCTTGGCCGATGGCGCTGTTACCAAAACCTGCCCGGTTTGGTCATCAATCACCGGCTTGGAAAGATAGACATCACCCTTTTCCAACCTCTCTAACCAACCCTCAACTTTTTTGGGGACTTTAAATTTCTCGACTGATTGAACCAAATCTGGTGTCCCAGGTTCAATCTCACTAGTAGGCAAGTGTTCTTTTTCCATTCGTTAAACTGATTTTCAGTATAGCACGGCAAGAAGCAGTTAGACTAAATCATCTAGTAATATATACTCGAACGCTTTTACTCCAAGGTAATTCGGCTTGGGATAAAATTTTTTCACTTAGTTCAGCCCCCTCATTCCTCCTAATCAATGGTCTAAAAGAAACTATATAATGACCAACAGGCACATCGTTTCCTACCTGAATACTTACCTCACCATTTTCGCCA
>JBDRHU010000060.1:0-2498 GCA_043816565.1 Patescibacteria group bacterium | reverse complement strand
CAATGTGGGCCGTCCAAATTTTCAAACGCATTTTTTTACCTTTAACTCTGACAAAAGTATAAGCACCAGGATATGGGTTAAAGGCCCGAATCTGGTTTAAAATTACCTTGGCTGGTTGTTTCCAATCAATCTCGGCTTCTGCCTTGTTGACCTTCTTGGTAAGAGTCGCTTTGAGGTGATCTTGAGCTTTGAGCACCCAAAAATCTTCTTTTAAAAGGTCAACCAAGCGATTGGCTCCCAACTCAAACAACTGATCGGTTAATTCTCCGGTGGTTTGGTTTGGTTTTACCTTGACCTTTACCTGATCAATAATCGGTCCGGCATCCATTGCCTTAACCAGCTTGAAAATCGTTACTCCAGTAGTCGCCTCTCCGACTTGAACACTTCTGATAACCGGTGCTGCTCCTCTCCAAGCGGGTAATAGTGACGGGTGAATATTAACAATCATCGGAAAATAATCCAACCAAGACTGGGGAATCCAGTTGCCATAGACCGCCACGATCCCCAAAGGGGATTTCAACTTGGGCAACGATTGGTCATCCAACTTTTCCGGCTTAATTACCTTCAAGTTATTTTCCTGACAAAACTGAGCCAAAGGAGTCGGCGTTAACTTTTGTCCCCGCCCGGCTGGTCGATCTGGTTGGGTAACCACTAAATCCACCTTTACTCCGCCCCCCAGCAGAATCTTTAAAACGGCCACCGACTCTAAACTAGAACCAAAAAAAACAATTGCTGAGTCTTGTTTCCCTTTTTTCGAATACTTTAAAAGCAGTTTTTCAGCCATTCGACTCTTTTTGCCTCCCTTGACTAAAACTGTTGGCCCGGCCAACTTGATTGGCTGGAGCAAAGAGTCCTTGTGGGTAGCAATTTCTTCTAATTGTCTGTTTTCTGCCTGGTTTCTTCCCAAAACAATCAAACCCTTGTCCCAAAAATGACGACCGAAAGTAATCAGCTCAGCTTCTTGAACATCAAAATCAGGCCTTTTTGAAACCAGCCAAGAAAACTTTTTGGCAAATTCCTTCTCGGTTAACAAACAGCCTCCGGCCGGCTGGGGAAAAGATAGGCCAAACTCTTTGGCCAATGCCAATTGCTTAAATCGACTTCGACCCTGAATATCCAACAGTTGCCGACGATCAACCCACCCTTTGATCTCTGGCAAACTCGGCTCTAACAACCTGGCTGATAGTGGTCTTAAAAGCAAGTCTCCCAATCCGGACTCCTTGGCAATCAACTTTAGAGCGTTTTTGTTCTGAGACATTGGTCTTTGGCCTAAAACTTCTCCACTGACGACAAAATCCCAACCCTCTTTTTTCAAAACCTGATTCAGGTGCTTGAGCATCAGACCGTGACAATCAATACAAGGATTGACGGCCTTGCCATAGCCGTGTTTGGGATTTTTGACAATCTCTAGGTGCTCCTGGGAGAAATCAATCACTCGGTGAACAATTCCAAGTTGTTTAGCAGAAGCGATTCCTCTGTCAGCCGAAAAAAAAGCACTCTTGAAAGTGACTGCTTCGACCTCGATTCCCTGCTTTTTGATCAAATAAACAGACAGAACCGAATCCAAGCCACCGGAAAACAGGGACAGGGCTCTGGTCATCTCTGGATCCCGATTTTCTTTAACTCGGTTTGACACTCACTAATTTTCTTTTTTGAAGCCAACTCGGGATAGGTTTCAGTTTTTTGATTCCTACCGGACTCTAAAAGTAGCCACAAAAACAAGGTTCTGGCTTCTTTGTTTTTGACCCATTCCCTACCGAATCGTTTGGCAAAAGCCAAATCCAAGGTTGACGAGGGCTGATCTTTTGATACTTTAGTTTTGGGAATATCAATAGTATATCTTTTGACATAGCGCAAACCATCAGTCGGGCTGTAAGGGAAAAAGAGGGCCAGTGAACGCAAGTCATTGTCGACCATCTTAAAGCCCAACGAAAACCAATCTTTGGCTTTTTGGTCAAACTCAATTTCTAATTCCCTAATAGCCTGTTCTGACAAATCTCCTCTAAACCCCGAATCCCAAAGCCGATCAAATTTTTTTCTAATTCCTAATTGAACCAAAGAAATCGGCACCTGAAAACGAGTCCCTCGGGCCGAAATAAAACTAGGAAACTCTTTACCGAAAAACTTTTTTTGGTAGGGCAACTGTTTGCCCTGATGGAACTGGTGTTCTAATAGTTGAGAAAACTCCTCACAAACGTTGTGCGAAACCCGATCGCCACTGCCGGCCGGTAAAATCCCCGAACTTTCTCCTTTTTCCAAAACCGTCCGATGGAGTCCGTGACCTAACTCGTGGGCTAAAACCGACAAATAGACATCCTTTTGGAGCTCTCGAGGCGTCATCACAATTACATTAACCATTTGCTTCCGGTGGTTCTTGGTTCCTGACTGAAAAGCTCGGTCAACCGAAGCCGGATGGGTCGGATTAAACAACAACTGACGAGCTGAGGTTTCTTTAACTAGAGGAAAATATTGGGCAATCTGCTTGAAACAGTCAGCCA
>JBDRHU010000059.1:0-13063 GCA_043816565.1 Patescibacteria group bacterium | reverse complement strand
CTTCCCCTTCCTCTCTCTCAAGAAGTCCAATATCTTAGTTACGGTAAAGTTAGGTTCGCCAGTCTTTCGCCGTGGGTAGTGTATTGTTTGTACGCATCTAGAAACGGTGGGTACATCAAAAGAAAAGATGCTCAAAAGGTGGCAAGACTAAAAGAAATGGCTGAAAAAAGTCCTGAATATCATCATCATCTACCCAAACTCGAACTATTTTTGAAACAGGTGCACCAAAAATACGAAAAACAGTTTCTCCTAAACAGAATCCGGCTAGCGTCTTATCCTGTCTGGAGGCATCTTTCTATAATCAAAAATGTTGGAGTATTTCTCGCTCAATCACTAAGCCGATAAGCTATTTCTCGCAAACTCTTTTAAAAGTAACTCCTGTTGGTTTGTGTTATACTCAAGTTCAGTTGCGGGAGTAGCTCAGTTGGTAGAGCATTTGCTTGCCAAGTAAAAGGTCGCGAGTTCGAACCTCGTCTCCCGCTCAGTCTTTTTTCTCGTTTTACGAAGTAACTTTGTGTAATTTTGCATTCTGATTGCAAAATTACACAAAAAGTGTTATTGTTAAAACATGTATTATAGTCGGCAAATATCCTCTCAAATAGATAAACTTAAAAAGGGGTTCCCTGTCATTTCCGTCACCGGACCGAGATAGTCGGGTAAAACAACATTTTTGCAACACCATTTTTCAAGTTACGCCTATTTTAACCTGGAAAGCCCGCAAACCAGAGAACTGATAGCCAACGATCCTCAACGATTTCTCGAACTCAACCCTAAACGAGTAATTATTGACGAGGTTCAAAGATTGCCGGAATTACTTTCATACATTCAAGCACATGTTGATAAACGGCAAGAAATGGGAGCCATTATTATCAGTGGCTCGCAAAACTTATTGATCTCCGAAAAAATTTCCCAATCGCTCGCTGGCAGAGCCGCTTATCAAAATATCTTTCCTTTTAGTTTAAACGAGCTGAAAAAAAACCATCTCAATTCACCCAATTGTTTTAATCAAATCATTAAAGGATTTTATCCAGCCATATATAGCCGTAACATTAGTCCATCGTTGTACTACGGACAATATATCAGCACTTACGTGGAACGCGACGCTCGTTTAATCAAAAACATTCAAAATCTTTCACAATTTCAAAAATTCATTGGGCTTCTTGCCGGGAGGGTCGGTCAAATTGTCAATATTTCCTCGTTGGCAAACGACACTGGAATCTCCCCAAACACTGCCGAAGATTGGATTTCAATTCTTGAATCAAGTTATATAGTTTACCGACTTCAACCATACTATAAAAACATGAGTAAACGACTTATTAAATCTCCAAAAATTTTCTTTTATGACACTGGACTGCTTTGCGCTTTGCTCAACATATCGTCAGCAAAGCAACTCATCAGCCACTTTGCCGTAGGTAGCATCTTTGAAAATTTCATCGTTTCCGAATTTAAAAAAGAAATCAGTGCCACAAACAAATCAGTCAATATCTATTTTTACCGTGACAACCACGGCAACGAAATAGATTTGATCATTGATACCGGAACCGGGCTGGTTCCTATTGAAATAAAATCGTCGGCCACTTATAACAGCAGTTTTTTTACCGGTTTTGAATATTGGAAAAAATACATTGACAAACATACCCAAGGCTATGTTGTTTACGGCGGAAAAAACACTCAGAAAGTACAGAATAACAATTTGGTAAGTTGGAATAAACTAAGTCTATTGTTCGACCGAATCGCTTAGGTTTTTACTATTAGCCGAGATTCCCCAAACCAACATCAACACCCAGGGATAAAACAGGGTGTTGTTAAACATGCTATGAAACAGAATGGGTGCAAACAGCCAAGTTGGTTTTAACTGGAACCACCAGAGCAGAAAAACTACCAACCCAACAATTCCTGTCGTCGCCCAAACTAACAGTAAGCTATTGTCAGCCTTGTTATTCCCCTGACTACTCAGCGGATAATTATTAAACCCCACTCCCCAGACCGGATGATCTTTAATTACCTGCCAGCTTTGCTGATAGTTGACTAGTCTGGCATTAACCGAAGCGGTTCTTAATAGGTTCCCCCCTTCCCCAATTGGCTTGGGAATAAAGTAAAAAACCAGTAATCCCAAAGACAAATAAAAAATCGGCTTAATCAGTTTTCTTTTGGCCAATGCCCAACCGAGGATCAACACCCCCAACGACAACCAACCAGCTCTCGAATAGGTCAGTCCTAGTGAGAGCAATAAAAAGACAATCCTGACCAGACTCTGTTTCCTTCTGGCCAGCTCTAATCCAAAACCAAGAACAATAATAATCGCCAAGTAGTTGGGGTCCAGAATCGTCCCAATCAAACGAAAGTAGTGATCATCCCAACCGAAGAGTTTTAAATGTCTAGCGTCCGGCAGCCAGAGATAGAAAATCCAGGAAAGAACAATCATTAGGTAAATTGATCTTCTGATTAAAGGAAGATTGGCCTTTGCCCCTCTCAGTTTAAACAGCAAGTACGGAGCCAAAAGCAACAACCATCTGACTAGATACCCCAGTCCCTTAAAAGAGTCTCTGCCCCAGTCTGGTAGGGCTAGACACCAACAAGCCAGGGCTATCCCACTAAAAACTAAAAAGAAAAACAACAACTTGTCTTTTAGCAGTGTTTTTGCTTTCAGCCAGGCTCTCAACTGGTCCCGATGTTTTAAAAACAGATAAGCCCAAGCCACCGCCAATACCAGGTCGTGGACATAAATACTGACCCCAGTAATACCCAAAGGCAGTTTTTCCAACTGACCCAGAGGAAAAAGAAGCATTAACGCCAAAACCAGGCAATCGACTAAAACCATACCTGATTGTAACAATTTTGAAATTCAAACAAAACAAGCTAGAATAAAAGTACCAATGTCATTTTGGCGAAACTTTTTGATTGCTACTAATGTTTTCCTGGTCTCGGTTTTGCTTCTGTCTGCCAATTGGCAGGGCTGGCTTTCTCCCGATCAACGAATCGACCTTAATCAACTTACTGAAAAATTTGACCAACAAGCGACAATGGCTGTTTTTAACAACCAATTAGTCAAAATTCCCTCTTTTAGGGAAGACCAATCAAGAGTTTTGGGAGAAAGTAGTGGCAATAAAAGGATCGAGGTTGATCTGACCAATCAAAGGCTCTATGCCTATGAAGACAATCGGCAAATCTATAACTTCTCGATTTCTTCAGGTAAGTGGGGCAAGACCCCGACCGGAGTTTTCAAAATCTGGATTAAACTTCGCTATACCAAAATGGAAGGTGGCTCTAAATCTTTAAGAACCTACTACTATCTGCCCAATGTTCCCTACGTCATGTTTTTCTATAATGAAAAAATACCCAAACAGAGGGGTTTCGGTATCCATGGCACTTATTGGCACGACAACTTTGGTCAACCAATGTCTCACGGTTGTATCAACATGAAAACTGAAGAGGCCGGTTTAATCTACCAGTGGGCCGAAAGTGGCCAAACCCCAATTGTCATCTACGGCCAGGCTCCAAATTAGTGTGGTATTATTGAAACAATCCATGAAAACAGTGGTTGTCACCGGCTCAGCCGGCTTTATTGGCACTAACCTGGTTCGAAAGTTACTCTCTTTGGGTCACCGAGTAATCGGCGTTGATTATCTCTACTCGTCCAACCCTGGTAATGAAAAAATTTTCAATTCTCATCCTAACTATACTTTCATCAAACACGATATCAGAAAACCCTTGTCTCTTAAAACTAAAGTTGATGCCATCTACAATTTCGCCAGTCCGGCCTCAATGCCGTTTATCACCAAAGATCCAATTTTTACCCTGGAAACCTCAGTTTTAGGAGTTAAAAACATGCTTGAGTTGGCCCAGAAGCATCAAGCCAAATTCCTTCAGGCCTCGACCTCAGAAGTTTACGGAGAACCATTGGAACATCCTCAAAAAGAAAGCTATCGAGGCAATGTTAACACCATTGGTCCCCGGTCTTGTTACGACGAGGGTAAAAGAGCCGCCGAAACCGTTTGTTTTGAATACTTCCAAAAAGGTGTTGATGTCAAAATTATCAGAATTTTTAACACCTATGGGCCCCATATCAATTCCAAAGATGGCCGAGTGGTCGTTAACTTGATTGTCCAGGCGCTGAACAACCAAAACCTAACTGTTTATGGCAATGGCCAACAAACCAGAAGTTTCTGCTATATTGACGACCTGGTGGCCGGCATTATCAAATACATGAACCTTAAAAAGAAATATCTGGGACCAATCAATCTCGGTAATCCCAACGAAAAGACTATTTTGGAGTTGACTCAAACAGTTTTAAAACTAATCCCCCAAAGCAAAAGCAAAATTGTTTACCGTCCCCTACCCAAAGATGACCCTAGCAAACGCAAGCCAGACATCTCTGGGGCCAAAAAAGTCCTAAACTGGCAACCCAAAGTCAGTCTTAAAGAAGGCCTAAAAAAAACAATTGAGTATTTTAGAAAGAGTCACTAGCTCTCACTGACGAGCGAAAAACTTAACTGCTCGGGAGTTCTCTTTTCTTTGTCTCTGGCGGTCGTCAATCTTCTGTTGACCAATCTGATTGTCCAAGGCCATAATCCAGTCCCAAAATGGTTGATGAAGTTCCTTTCGGTCTTTGTGGCGACCTGATTTAACTAGGGCCAGGTCAAAAATTCCACTGGCAGTTGCCAAACTAGGGGGAAAAATCCAACCCAAAAAACAGTAGAAAGCGGACAGGGCCGACAAGGTTTTAATTTGAGCGGTTTTGTCAGCTATTAGACTAAACCACTCATTGTCAACAAAAACTCTTTTTCTCAAAACCTTAAAATAAGCCAGGCTGTTCCTCTTGATTTTGCCAACTTTAAGGGCCTGATCAATCATCTCTAAAACAGCCAGGTCTTTCTCGGTTTGGGGCCATTTGGCCTCTTGGCCCGAAAAGTAACTCAACTTTCGACCAGCAACAATCCCCCGACGAAAATCGTCAGTGGATACTTGATTCAGCTCCTTAAAAACTTGCTCCAATACCTGTGACAAAAATTTCTTCTCAGTTTGGGAAAACAAAAGCAAAAAATCATCTCCACCGGTAACTACCATTATCCCCCCAAACCTGTCGGCTACCTTCATCAGAACAAAAGCGGCAATCAAAATTACTCCACTGGCCAAACGCTTGTTCAGGTCATTCCAATCCTTGAGGGAGTTCAGGTCAAAAAAAATCCCACCGAGTTCTTTAGGAAAACCAGGTCGGTCCTTCCCGTCTCCAACAAGAAACTCTAAAAATCCTGCCAAAAAGTGCCGAGAATAACCACCAGTTCTAGGCTCAAACGGGCTTTGCTGTCTACTTGTCTCCAAAAAAAGTTTTAGCAATTGGTCTTTCTTCTCCTGTTTGGACCCAACCAAAGCCTCGGATAGTTCCCTCTCTAATCGTTTCGAAATGGATGTTTGGTAAAAATCAGCCAAATCCTTAATCGACAAAGTTTTTTTATTCATGAATATTAGAATAACGAGCTTTTTTCTAAATCAATAATCCGTTGAACAATTGATAGCGAAGCTAAATAGGTTGGCTCTATCCCGGCTAGCGCCATCGAACCCTCCGCCAAGCTTTTAGACAAAGGATTGTCAGAGGCATAGTTAATAATACCCAGATCAAAAGGAAGGTTGTCAAGGTGGAACAATTGTTGTTTTGGCTGATCGACTTTCTTGACCGACTCGGTCAGCGCTGTCAGATACGGACCCGATTCCATCTCAATAATGTTGAAATTAGCCGTCAAATATTTTTCCAACTGATTTTCATTCTCTAAAAACGTTCCCAAAACAGAAACCGCTTTCTGGTCTGACAAAATCTCTGTTTTGAGTGTTCTAAAGGGCGCCAGCTGGTCAAAAGAGTTTTTAAACCGAAAGATATTGCCAGTTCGCTCATCAAAAACCACCCTGGGAATCTGAATGTCGCCGACTGACCCAGTCAAAATAGCCGCTTTGCCAAGAATATAAATCCCTCGCAAATTGCGACAAGTTTTCAGCATCTGACTCAAAAGAAAACCGGCTGATTGTCCCAGTGGATAGTCGATGTTGATAATCTGGGCTCGGCTTTGGGCCAATTGACTCAGGTCGTTGGTTTTTAACTGGGGATCAAGAAATTCCGATCGCGCCAGAGCTGACACCGGAATTAACTGCAAAGTAGAGGGCAAGCCTCCCCCAACATTAACTTGTTTTATCCCCAAATCTTTCTCAAACGACTGTTTTTCAACTCGAGCCTGGTAGTTATCCTGAAAGTATTTGCTGGAAATGTAGTAGAGAAAATCATTGACCCGAATCTGATTACTCTTTTCCAGCAACCGGTCCCAAGATCGGTCCAAGTCGGGATAATTTTGGCTAATATGATTGAAAATCTCATTCTGTTTTTTCTGAACAAAGCCACCAATTAGGTTCACCAAACTGTGTTGATTGGAAGAAACAAAGTAAACCGGTGTTGAGGCCCAATCGGGAATCAACAACCGATCACTGGCCTTTTGCCACCAGTTTCCAACCACTGTTTGGTATTGCTCTCTGGTCTCTGGCAATAAAAGCAGGGTAAGGTCAATGTCTTCTTGGGCTGTCAGCAACTTTTCCTGCCATTGTTCACCCAAAATATTCTTTAACTTCTCTGGAATAGCTTGACCGATTTTGAGCTTGGCAAGCTTTTGCCACTCAAGATTGAAAGCCAAAAGACAGTTAACCAAATCATCAATGTCCGAATCAGAATTGATCAAACAAGCTAAAGTTTCCGAGTTTGGGTTGAAAAACATCAATCGCCGTCTGGCCTTGGCACTCACCCGTTGCCAGTCCTTTACGGTCAAGTGATGGTTTTGAAAAATTTCAAGACTGGAGGCGAGAACAACTTTCTTCGTCCCAAAGATTGTTTCCGGTAACCTGGCCAAAACATAGCTCAGAGTCCCTAGGTCAAGCGCTTCCCCATCCAGGCCTCGGTGAAGACTGGATTTCATCCGACGGTAACTATCAAGCAAACTAGACAGTGGTACTTCCTTGTTCTCAAAAAGCCGTTGATAATAATTGGCCACATGGGATTCAATTGCTTTGTCGGAAGACCGAATTGAGTCAAAATCAGCCACTACATCTTCTCCAAAACCTCAATCCCTAAAAGATCAAGGCCAATCTTGAGAACATTGGCCGTTACCTGGGTTAAAAACAGCCTGTTGGGGTCACCCAAGATTTTGTGCTTTTGATAAAACAGGTTGTATTTTTGAGCCAACTCAAACAGGTACTGGCAAAGAAAATGAGGTGAAAATTCCTCGGCCGAGAGCAAAATCACCTCGCTAAAGCGATAGAAAGTCCGCAACAAGGCCATTTCCTCCTCGTTCCAATTCTCCCCCTTTAATTCTGGCTTTACTTTTGCCTGCAACAAAACTGAAAAACAACGAGCATAAGTATATTGAAGGTACGGCCCTGAGTTCCCATGCAAACTAACCGACTCATTGATGTCAAAGGCAACGTTCAGTTTTGGATCGGTTTTTAGATTGGCATACTTAACCGCCGCAATCGTTTCTATCTCGGCGATTTTTTCTCTTTCCATCCGGGATTTAACCTCTGAATCAATTTTAACTTCAAGCAACTTCTTAATTTCATCGAGCAAACCATCCACTTTTAGAATTACCCCGGTTCGGGAAGACATTTTGGCTCCAATCAAATTAACCATTCCCATTGGTAGGTGGTATTGTTTGCCCGCAAATTGGGAATCCATTAACTCCATCGCCTTAATAACTACTTTAAAATACCCAATCTGTTCATTGGCAACTACATGAATAACCAAATCAAAAGGAAAAGCTTGATACTGAAGATAAACCAAACCCATATCCTTACCCTCATAGGTTGGGTTGCCATCATTTGTTATAAAAACTCTTTTGTTTAAACCGTATTTCCCGCCGTCAAAGATAATCGCCCCTTGGCTTTTTTCAAAAACCCGACCAATATTTTCCTCAACCTTGGCTTTCCCTAATCCAAAGGCATCGCCCTCAAAAAAAAGTCGATCAAACTTGGTGTCAAATCGTTGATAAAAAGAATCGTAATAATCCAGGCTCCACTTTCTGGTCCGTTGGTAAACCGACATAATCTTATCGTCTTTGTCGTAAATTTGATTATTAATCTGATCAATTGCTTCTTTGGCTTCACCGATGTCATATTTCTGATTGCCCAAAACATAACCCTCGCCCAAAAGATGGGCCTTCTCAGTCAAACTTAATTCCTCTGCTCGGTCCCAAGTTAAATTTCTTTCAGCCAAAAGTTTTTCTACCCCCCAAATTGATTTGGCTACGTGGGGACCAATATCGCCTTGATAGTTGGCCCTAAAAACTTCCCGACCACAAAAGACCAAAATTCTGGATAAGGCCTCTCCCAAAATCAATGTTCTCATGTGTCCAACATGCAACTCCTTGTGGGTATTGGGGTGGGCAAACTCCACCATAACCTTTTTTATTGGTTGTATTTTACCCGATTTACCCATACTTTTGGCGAATGTAGAGGTACTTAGCAGTTGACTAGCTTGACTGCTAAGGTAACTTTTAGAAAGATAAAAATTAATAAAACCCGGCGCAACTACTTCAATTTTGTCTATCTCTGGGGTCTTTTCAAAATTGTCTTTGATCAGCTTGGCAATCTCCAAAGGATTCCTTTTTAGTTTACCTGCCAAGACCATGGCAACATTGGTCGCATAGTCCCCATGACTAGAATCAGCTGGGTGTTCAACCGAAAAAGAATTCAGGTCCTCCCGTCCAACCCCGTCAAGCTTCAAAGTCGCTTGAATAACTAGTTTTTTAATCTCGTCTTGTATTAGTTTCATCTTGACAAAAATTCCTTTTTTGATACAATCAGATTATAACGATGATAGGGCACACCTAAGGTTTCGTCCGAAGGTTACTCCCTCTCTTTTTTTGTTCTAACCCCCAAGTTCAAGTTTTGGCTGTCAACGAAAGCATAGTTGTTACCTTCAGGTTTCTTCTTCACAAGCTAAGTATAACAACTAATTGGTTTAACTGCCATTTTAGACAGCAAAAAACCCGCCCAAGCAATTCTGTATTTTACAGAAGCACCAGGGCGGGCTTAATTTGTAAATTACTTTGACAAAGGTCTTGGTCGAGATCTCTTCATGGGTAATCTCGGTGTCGGCTTCATCACCGGCAACGGACCAGTTGGTCTAACAATCCTAATCGATGGTGTCACCGGTGGTGTCAGTGACAAAACACCAACTGCCATCTTTGACAAAGCAAACGGAACCAAAACTACTCCTAAAAACAGATAAGCGAGAACTAAAACTTTTTTGATACTTTTCTTTTTCATTTTTTTTATTGATAATGGTTAATAATTAATGCTTAAAAAACTTCTTCTATTAACTCCTGTTTTTTACTTTATTGTCTTGCCCTTGGTCTTTTGCCCTATCTTTTACGATCGTTATGAGCTACCAAAGGTAATTGCTTTCATCTCAGTAACAACAGTACTTACTGGATGTGTATTTACGATATTATCACCAAAGCTTAATAATGTCAAGTTTAACATACTATCGGTCTTGTTGTTAGTGTTTTCGGCCAGCTTAACAACCAGCAGTTTGCTTAATTTCCGTCAAGAAGTTTTCCTGGGCCAATACTACCGCTATCAAGGCCTGGTCACTCTAATTGCCTATCTTGCTTTTGTCTGGCTTTTTAAACAAGCGCTTGACCATGTCAACTTGAAATTAGTTGGCAGGATAGTCGCCATCGGAGGAACAATTAATGCTCTACTGATCTTAACCCAAGCAATTGCCTTTAAGATTCTCGGTTTGCCAATTTATCAATACAATGGTCGAATGACCGGACTTCTGGGCAATCCAAACTTCGCCGGCGGGTTTTTGGTCCTGAGCTTTGTTTACAGTTATTTCTATCTACCAACTAAACCGCCCTGGATTAGAATAATTTTTTATTGCCTATTCTTCCTCGCCATTCTAGCTACCGGTTCCCGATCAGCCATCCTGGCACTTCTAGTAACGACCATTCTCGTCTTCTGGAAGAACAGGAAACTTGTGGTTGCCCTTGGGGTCACGACTCTAGTTACTGGCCTCCTGTTGGTCTCATATCGACCATCACTAATCGAAAGTCGACCAATAATTTGGCAAAAAGCAATTGAAGCCGGAGTTAAAAAACCAATTTTTGGCTGGGGATTAGAAAACTTTGACCAAGCTTTCCAGTCAGTTTTAAAAACAAATGACTTTAACTTGAAAGATATCCGAGTCGACAAAGCTCACAATGAGTTTTTGGAGATCCTTGTTGCTGGTGGACTAGTCGGTCTTAGTCTCTATCTAGCTTTAATTGGAACTACTTTCAATCGATTGTGGCAAAAAAGAAAGGAAAAATGGGCCAGGGTCAACTTAATCACTTTAACCGCCTATCTCATTCTCGGCTCACTCAATGTCCTCAATGTCACTGAATATCTATTCTTCTACCTAATTCTGGCCCAAGTCTTCAAAGTTGTCGGCAGAGACCAATCGAAATTGGCTTTGAGGATAGTTGTCCTGAAACTCCTCAAAACTACTTGAAGAAGGTCTTGCCTTTTTAGACCACTTAAATTCCCAAGCCAAAAGTTGACCGTCCTTTTCCTCGATCAAGTCAATCTCTTTCTGATCATAGGTTCGCCAAAAGTAAAAATTGGCTGACTGGCCTCGATTGCCAAGAAGTTTTTGTCTTTCAATGAAACAGAAATTCTCAAAAAGTGCCCCAACATCATTACGCAAATTCAAGGGGTTGAAATTTCTAATTAAAGCATTTCGCAATCCTAAATCCACAAAATAATACTTGGAGGTTTTGGAAATCTCCTTTCTTAAATTACGGCTAAAACCGCGCAAATTAACTAAAACAAACATTTTTTCTAAAAGGTCCAGGTATTTTTCTACAATTACTCTGGACAAAGAAAGATTAGCGGCCAATTCTGCAATGGAAACTTCGCTACCAATTTGCAAAGCCAGCAAAGACAAAAGATCAATCACCTTTTTGGGTTTCCTGACCAAACCAAAAGCCAAAATATCCCCGTAGAGATAGGCGCTTAAAAGTTCATTGAGATAATCTTGTTTCCCTTGATCTCCCTCGGTGGTAACTACTTTGGGGTAAAGACCAAAGCGTAAAAATTCTTCCAGTCTAGTACTAAGACCAATCTCAGGAGCAATCGGTTTAATTTCGTTAAAAGATAGAGGGTAAAGAAAAAAAGTTTTTGTTCGACCGGTTAGAGGCTCGCTGACGCTATCGGCCAAACCCAAAGAAGAAGACCCGGATACGATCACTCGAACCGAAAGTTGATCAAAAATAAGTTTCAAACTCAAACCAATATCAGTAATTCGTTGAGCCTCATCGATAATCAAAAGTTTTTTTGAACCAATTAAGCTCTTAAAATTAGCCAGGCTTGGCTTTTTGAATATCTCGGCCACTCGAAAATCATCCCCATTTAGAAAAAACGATTCTTCTGCTGGATACTCTTTGACCAGTTGTTTTAAAAGAGTGGTTTTGCCTGACTGTCTGGGGCCATACAAAACAATCACTCGGCGTTCACCGAGCAAAGATTCCCTAATTGACTTAAATATAGTTCTATCAATTAACACTAATTGAGTATAGTATGGTTAACACTGCTTGTCAACTTGACTCCCTGAGCAACTGATCTTCACTCCCAGGTCCTTAAACTTCTCCAAGATATTCTCGTAACCTCTAGCAATGGCACGATCCTCATCGTAAACTTTCGAATTACCCTCAGCAATGGCAGCTGCCACCAGGTATGAAAATCCAGCTCTAATATCGGGAGCAACCACTTCGGCTCCTTTAAACGGAGTTGGGCCGTTGATAATGGCGCCATGTTTGTAGTTAGCATCTTTGTACCGACAAGAAGAAAACTGTCCTAGGCACTGAGTAACAACATCAATTTTAGCCCCCATCTTGTTAAGGGCATCAACATAGCCAAACCGATCTCCAAAAATAGTGTCGTGAAGCAGGGATTGCCCCTTGGCCTGAGTCAAAAGAATCGCAAACGGGGGCAACCAGTCAGTCATAAATCCCGGATGGGGCAAGGTCTCAACATCAACTGCCCGGAGTGCTTTCTTGTAAAAAAAGCGAATCCCTTCGTCGGTAATTTCAAACTCTCCCCCGGCCAGACGAACCTTGTCCAAAAAAGTCACCATCGGCCTTTGCTCGGCCCCTCTAACAAACACGTCTCCCTTAGAGGCAATCGCCGCCGAAGCAAACGAGGCCGCCACAATCCGATCCGGCATAATCTTGTGTTTAAACCCACCAAGTTTATTGACTCCGTCAACCACATAGGTTCGATCATCCCGCATCTCAACTATGGCCCCCATCTTCTGAAGCACCATTACCAGGTCAACCACTTCTGACTCAATGGCAGCGTTTCTAATCACCGTTCTGCCCTTGGCCAAAACCGAAGACAAAAGGGCGGTCTCGGTGGCGCCAACACTATTCCAGGCAAACAATATCTCGGTTCCAACCAATTCCTTGGCTCGCAAACAGTAGGCATTTTGCTCGTCAACCAACTCGGCTCCCATTTTCTGAAGCACCATGGTATGAAAGTCAACCGGCCGCTTGTCAATCTTGTCGCCACCAACCACTGGTACTCTGGCCTCACCGCAACGATGAATCAACGGGCCCAACATCAAAACTGGAATTCGATTTCTGCCAGTATAGGCCGAAGAAATTTCTGGCTGTTTGACCTTTTTGGTAACGATCTTTAACCGATTGTTCTTAAAATCAAATTGACTACCCAACTCTCGGCACATCTCCAAAACCAGGTCAACATCAACAATCTGGGGAACATTTTCTAAAACACATTCCTGATCGGTCAACAGTGAGGCAACAATTATTTTAGTAGCAGCGTTCTTGGCCCCCGAAAGACTGACTTCTCCCTTTAATGGCCCGCTGGGTTCAACTAAGTAGTGGAATCCGGAGTTATCGTTCGGCACAACCCAAGTCTACCTCAAAACCCAACCAAGCTCAAGCCCGATGCCAGGAAAACAAAGTCAAAAGCAAAGCCCCCAAAAGCGAAAAGCTAAGCCAAGGAAAGATATTAACTAAAATCTCCA
>JBDRHU010000058.1:0-9372 GCA_043816565.1 Patescibacteria group bacterium | reverse complement strand
AATAGTAATCACCCAGGGAGTTTTTTTCTGAAGAGGCCAAGTCCAGAAAAAAGGGTTGAAATAGGGAATGTGAAGTAAATCAAAATCGGCCGAGGCCAGTTGAGCCTGGCTTT
The DNA here is from genome assembly GCA_043816565.1 of Patescibacteria group bacterium. Classification (GTDB taxonomy): domain Bacteria; phylum Patescibacteriota; class Microgenomatia; order UBA12405; family JAHJSD01; genus JBDRHU01. The sequence goes on along the minus strand of JBDRHU010000058.1, from coordinate 9,259 downwards.
TCAATCGCTTAACCTCAATTCCCTGGTTTTTTTCTAACTCAGTTAATAGTCTTTCGGTGTAAAAACCAATCCCCCGAACACTGTGACCTGAATAAAGCGGTGAAACGTCGAAGCCAACAACAATTTTGTCTTTCACTGCCTAATTCTAGCACCCAATTAAGGGCAAACACAAACACAGGGGCCGTTAAGACAGCGGTAAGTGCCACCCTCCTGCTGACAAAGGTCAGCCGGCAAGGATTCTCGGCAAGTTGGAACCGGGGTTGGAGTGATCGTTGGCGTTGCCGTCGGGCTAGGTGTTAATGTTGGCGTTACTGTCGGCATCGGTGTTATCGTCGCTGGTGTCGGCGGACAATTGAAAGAAACTGTTGACGAAAAAGCCGAAAAGTTTTTCTCAGCGCAGTCGTGACAGTAAGCATAGGCCCAGCGAGCATAATAAGTAGTATTTTTGTTAACTGTTGCTTTCAATTCTGGAGAATTGGTCTGGTCAATTTTGGTATTAATAATATCGTTATAGCCCTGCTGAGATCCCAACTCCAGCCAATATTGAGCAGCATCTGGCATTGGATCAAAGCCCAGACTAACATTCCACTGATTGGAACCATTTTGATCGTTACAATGCACCCAAGGAGGATTCGGCTGGGGAAAAGACAAGCCAGTATTGATGTTCAAAACTTCAGCGCTAGCCGGAGCCGATACTGACAAGTTTTGAGAGCCGGCCACATCTTTGTCGGTACCATTACTTTGCTTGGCCTTCAAGACCGCTAAAATTTCATAGCTTGTCCCGGCTTTAGCCCCATTCCATTTCCACTCAACCCCATCAGCAGGATTAATACCATCGACTGCCACCGAAAATTGACTGGCTCCACTGACTCTTTCCATAATGACAATGCTTGACTGCTCGGGTACAAAACCATTCAAGTTAATTTTCCCGGAAATCCCGACACTTTTTGGAGCTGGTGGTTGTTCGGTTGAGTTAATCTTTAAAACTTCGTTTTGAGCCGGCGCCACAGCCGTATACTCAGACGATTGGCCAATTGTTTCGCCTCCCCTTTTTAAATAGGCTTTCAGTTGATAACTGGTCCCCTTTTGGGCCTGTTTCCAACTCCAAACGGCTCCGTCAACGGCATCAATGTTGTCAAGAACAACTTTTTCTTCCCCGGTCTCTGTTTTCTGGACAATAGCAACAACGGCCCCGGCTGGGATATGGCCATTAATGTCAAAGCTTCCGCTGATGATTGCTGATTCAACTGGATGATCTTTGGCGTGAGCGTTGATAGCCAACTCCTCGTTCTGGGCCGGTGCTGTTATCTGAAATATCTCTGAGCTAAACAAATCCGTTCCGTCCCGCCGCAAATAGGCTTGAAGCTCATAGTTTTCACCTTCTTTGGCGCCATCCCAACTCCAGGCCACCCCATCGTTGGCCTCAAGTCCGGAAGCGATGGTAACAAACTTTTTGTCGCCAACTTTCCGCTGGGCAACCGCAATCGTATCCCCTTTTTCAACAACCCCATTAAGGTCAACGGTACCAGATACAATTGCCTTGGTATCGGTTTTTGAAGAGTTTCTTTTTTGGAAAAACAGACCACCGAGCAAAAGCAGTAATCCGAAAGCCAAACCAATAACAAACTCTTTGTGAGTTTTCATTAATTACAAAGTTAATTTAACAATTTGGTGTTCACAAGCGTGACAATTGCTGTCAGCAAAGAAACTTAACTCGACTTTGCCAAAGTCTACCGCCACCCCTTGAGTCAAAATTGTCTTTACTTTGTCGTTAGCGTCAAAATAGTTACTAACTTCAAAGTCCTTTTGAGTCCAACTGGAATCTTTAATCTCGACTCGATCGGCCAAGTCTCCTTGATAGAGAGGGATTGTTTTAAAAATCCCGTTTTCAAAACCAATCGCTACCGGATGGCTACCAAAATAGTCAGCCCCAACCTCTGCCCAAGAACTGACAATCATAAAATCATCCTTACCCGAATTAAGAATCCAACTTTTTTCCAAAGTTAGCGGGGCCGGATAGTCAAGTTCTTTTGGAGCTACTGGCGAGTAACGATAGCTTAACTTAAAAACACCATCTTCTTTTTGTTGGTAAATCGCCAAGTAGTCTCTAAGTCCGGCCGATCGGTCTTTGGCTACCAAACCAACAACCAGCACCTCATCATTCCCCTGACTATTCAATTTGGCTGTTTGAGCGGAGACAATTTCATATTCGGACAAGAGCTGATGAGGGAAAATTATCTTGTCGTTAGTAAAACGAAACTTAAGTTTGGCAACACCAGCAATCCCAATCAAGACAACAACCCCAAGTAAGATCACCCCGTGGAAGATTTTTTTCGTTTTACTCATTCTTCTTGTTTAGATAATAACATACCGCCCTACTCCCAGTCCAGTTCGGCACTAATTTTCTTTTTGCCAGACTTTTTCATCTCCCAAAACTTGACATAGACGGTAAGCTGAGTCAGTCCGGAATAGAAGGCGAAAACAAAACCAGGAAAACCGTCCAAAAAACCCTTGCAACGGACGAAACGAATGAAAAAATCTTTGTGCCCCTGGCATAACATCTTTAAAAATGTCGCCAACCCTGGTTTTTCTTTTCGGTCAATCATTTCTTGGGCAAACATGGAACTATAACGATTATTGCGCTTCAGATACTCGGCAAAGGAAGAATTGTTGTAATGAGCCAAATGGCCGTTCAGCCAACCAACCTCACCATCAACCACCATTTGCTCATGAACCGATTGGCAAGGCAACTTGGCCTTACCTCTTTTAAAAAACCTAATCACCGGATCGGGGTACTGGCCAGACTTTCTCAACCACCGTCCCAGAAAAAAATTCTTTCGGGGAATCCAATAGGCCGAAAATTCTGAACCATTTTTAACAATTTCCAAGATCTCTTTTTTCAACTGATCATCAACCACCTCATCGGCATCCATCTGTAAAATCCAATCCCCTTGGCAACGATCAATCGCTTTTTGTTTGTTAACATGAAAAACCGGTTGATTTTCTACCCTGACAACTTTGGCTTTGTATCTATCCAAGATCTTCCCGGGTTTGTCGCTTGTGGAAGCGTTGGCAACAACAATTTCATCGACCCAACCCTTGACCGAATCAAGGGTTTTGGCCAAACTATCGGTTTCGTTGTAAACGGCCATTGCCACTGATAGTTTCATTGGATTATTTTACCAGGAAAATTGTCGCAATTGCCAAACTGATAACGATCAAACCTTTCCACGGTTGAAAAACCAAACTGGTCCGGTGGGGTTAACTGAATTTCCTTCTGAATCAATTCAGGTGGATATTGCAGATAGAAAAGAGCCAAAATATAGGGTTGGTCCCAGTCGCCACTAATGCAAACTGGTTCGGTATTGCCAGATTGCTTCAATTGCTCAACAATCTCTTTAACTCCTCCAGGCCAAGCCGACGGATATCTTTTTAGGTAATGGACAAAGTAATCGTTCTGCCAATAAACCAGTCCCCAAAGATAGACAACGAGAATCAGTCCCCTCAACCACTTAAAATCCCAAAGCCGATCGATTCCAACCGCCACCAGAAATGTCAGCGGAATCACCATCGGTAAGGATCGTAGGGCACTTGGGGCTTGAAAGGTCATCGCTGAAGCCAAAGGAGCCACTAGAAGCCACAAAAACGGTAGATACTTATACTTAGTCTTTTTCCTCAAAAAAACCACCAGACCAAGGACTAAAAAGAAAAGCTCGAAATAGTGCATTGTTCCCATCTCTGGCAAACGACTGCGGGGAACATCATCGCCATCAATGAACAAAAACCGACCGTTAAAATGAGAAAAGTACTTTTCGGCTCCGGCAATGGCATAAATCAGATAGCGATTATGAATCAGCCGAATGCCAGGCAAACCCTTACCCTCGTGTTGATTAAGTAATTCGTTAACTCGAGATAGTGGTCCAACATCTGAAAGCAGACCAACCCCAGCAAAGCGAGCTGAAGCCCCACCACCCAAGAATGAAACCAAAAGGGGTACTAATAAACCGGCCGACAAAAGAATCGGCCAAATGAACCTCTTTCTTTCTTTCCAAAGCCAAGTTAGATTAAAAAGGGCTAGCCCCAGCAAAAAGACCGGCAAGACCACTCGAAGACTGTGATAGGTGTACAAAGACAAGACAAAGCTCAAGCCCGACAAGTAAATCCAACCAGTTTTTCCCCCCACTCTAAATCGGAAAAAGGCCCAAACACCCAAAACCATCAGGAATAAGGCAGTGTTGCTTTCCCAGCCACCTCGAGAAAACTGGAGATGCCAGGGAGAGACCGCCAAAACCACTGCCCAAATTAACCCTAATCTCTCTGAGCGCCAGAGCAAGACTCCAAGTTGATAGACCAGATAAATAGTTAAGATGGCAAAAACCGCCGACGGCAAACGAACCGCCCATTCATTTAAACCCAAAAGTTTGACCAGAGGCATAACCATATAAAAATAAGCACCGGGTTTGTAATCACCAAAAGACTTAAAGTGAATCGGCAACCAATCCCCGTGTTCGTCTTTACCAGTTTCTAAAATTGAATAGGCATCATAGCCAATCGCCGCCTCGTCAGCATTCAACGGCGGATAAGTTCCCAGACGATAGAAACGCAAAACTGTTGCCAATAATAAAATCAAAATCAACCAGTATTTAGTTTTAATTTTCTTCATGAGCAAAAAACATTGTCCGAGAACCAATGGTACTAACTGGAACAAAAAAATCACTTTTAGGATCCATCCCTAGGCGAAAAACTTCATCCTCGGACAACAAGCTCAAGGTTTTCGGTTCCTCAATCTCCTGACGGCAACCAATTAAGGCAAAATAAATGTTGTCCAGTTGGGCCACCCGACCAACGTCAACCGACTGGTCCCCCGACCGGACTGCTCGAGCTTGAAACAACTTCGGCGGGTATTGAGTGTAGAAAAGATAGTAAATATACGGCTGACCATAAAAATCTCCAACCAAAACCTGGTCATACTGGTCCTGCCTTTGGTGGATAAAGTCAACCGCCTGCCGATAGCCGTATAGACTCTCAATTGGCGATTTGGCTACCATATGAACGGTGTACAAATCCCACCAATAAAACAAATCCAAAAACAGGAACAAGAAAGTGGCCAACAAGAAGGCTCTCCTCAAAAAAACATTCTTTAAATCAGCCAACCAATCGATTCCGTAGGCAACGAAAAAAGCAATCGGGACAATCATCCACAACGATCTGACCCCGGAAATAATGTCCCGAGTCAAAGCCGCCGGCAAAGGAGCTAAAAGTAAAAAAACCAAAAACAGATATTCCTTTTTCTTTCTCTTTTTTAACAAAAACAAAATTAAACCGAAAATCAGAAAAATAAAATTCAGGTGACCAATGACACCAAAATAGGGCGCCGAATGACGAGGATTGCTCCAGTCTCCGCTGAAAGCCAAAAAATCCGGAGAAAAGTGGTTCAGATAACGAACCGAAAAACCCCGAACCCGATGCAGCCATTCTCCGTGGAACAAGAAAAAATGGAAATCAGCCTGACCATCTTCTTGCTGGATCATTTCGACCTCGGCTTCGGGCCGTTGATACGAAAACAAACTCAGCACCTTGAGCCGATTGGCAGTTGGCCCAAAAAGACTAAACCCAAACCAAAGCAACATCAAACCCCCAACCCCCAGTTTAAACCGATCAAGTTTAACCGGCTGACAAAAAATCAAAACCAACAAAACCAGTGGCACCAACATCTTGGCTCCTTGATAAGTCAATAGGGCCAACAAAAACGGTAGTAAGGAAAACCGAGAACCCTTGAGCCAAAGCCAGCTACCCAAAAGCAAGAAAAAGACCATCACATTTGCCTCCCAAGCTCCTCGAGAAAAATGAATCGACCAGGGCAACAAGGCCAAAACCAGAGCCGACAACCAGGCCAAACGATCTTTGCCAAATATTTGCCTGACCAGCAAAAACAAAAGCAGTGGAGATAATGAACCGGCAATCACTGAGGGCAATCTAACTGCCCAATCATTTAATCCCATAATGGCCACAAAAGGAACCGTCAGATAAACATACAATCCTGGCTTGTAATCACCAAAGGAGCGAAATACCAACGGAAAAACCTTCCCCCATTCGTCTTTGCCAGTTTTTAAAATTGAATAGGCATTGTAACCCAAAGCGGCTTCGTCCCACAAAAGAGGTGGATGGTTACCAACATTCCAAACCCGAAGAGCAAATCCCAAGAGAAAAATCCCGACCAAAAGTAAAACTATTCTTTTCTTCCCCACAAAAAGATTATACACGCTTCTTGTCATCCTGTACCCAGGTCAAGCTCTGCTTATCCTGTACCCAGGTCAAGCTCTGCGTCATCCTGAGGAGCGAAGCGACGAAGGATCCCCTTGAATTGGGATTCTTCTCCGCCGGTCGGCGGATCAGAATGACGATTATTACCCTTTAGTCTTTACTTACCGCTGTCTTGTACTCTGGCTTGAGCTCAAAGAGAAAATACAGCTGGATAGCTAAACCAATCACCAGGCTAACAACTGAGCCAGCTGAGAACAAAAAGCCAGTGACAGAGCTAACTAAGCCCAAAACCATCACCCAAAACAAATACATCCAGCCGGCAAAATCCTTACTTTTAAGTGGTTTGAATGCCAAAAATAACAAAACACCGGTTAGCAACTGAAAGACTCCGGCCACCCTGAAATAGACCGGATTAATTCCTGACCAGCTGGTAACAAACTGGGCCATGTGATTACCGGCAATTAGCGAAAGTGACCCGGCTACCGAAAATAGTCCTCCCAACAAGGCCAACCAGGGCAAAACTGAGACTAAAAAGTTAACTAGACCCTTGGGTAAGTGGGGCAATTTGCTAAACAACTTCTCTAACTCGTCAATAACCTTCTTAACTTCCTTACGATCGTTTATTCCGAAGCAACAAGTTTGTTTTATTTTATTCATCTTTATAAAAACCACCAAATTAACTGATAACAAAATCAGAATATATTAATATTCTCTCGCCTGTCAATATCTAACCAAATCAAAGGCGGCTGACTGGTCTAGAAAACTGATTTTCTCAAGCAACTCCCCTTTTGGATTCCAACTACCAGGAGAAGCTACCAAAAGAGTCCCGGCTGATAATTCTTTTGATTTTTCTGCCACCTCCCAATCGTTCCAAAACTCAAACTTGTCAAAACCATCGACCCAATACCAGTTGGCGTGATAATCCCATTTTTTACCAGAATCGCTTTGATAACTAATCGGATCCCAGGGCCAATAAAAAAGCAAAAACTCGTGAGGCTCACCGTATTTTTTGCTGATAACAATCTTGTCGTATTCCGAATAATGTTCTTTTAGGTAGTCAACCATTTCTGGATAGGCCGACTGCCAAGCCCAAGAATAATTGGTCCGGTAATTCCTCCAATAATCTCGCCACCAAAAGCTAAAACTAATCAAAATCAATATTGGAAAAACCAGCAACAACAAGCGACCATTTAACTTGGATCGACTTCTCAACCAGTCCAACAAGTCTGACAAACCTAAAGCCGTCAGCAACATCGGCCAAGGTAAAATTAAAATGCTCCGCAAGACATGGGGTGAATCACGAGTAATCGCCGACGGCACAATAGTAGTTGCCATCAATAAAAGCCAAAACCAAGCTCTTCTTTTAAGCAGAGAAAAAATCCCAATCAATAAAAACGGAGCAGTAATTAGTGGCAACAATCCCCAGCCTGGAGTCGAAAATTGATAGTGGTCTCCTCCGCCTAGAAATAGAAAAGTCGGAGAAAAATGCATCAGGTAGTTTCGGGCCGAATAGGCCACAAAATAAACCGGCCGATTGTAAATCAATCGGTTAACTGACACCGGCAGACTAGAGCTGGTCCGCCTTTCAACGATTCGATTAACTGCTCCTTGATCAACCGGCGAAACCCAGTAAAATCGGGCCCCACCAGTTTGATTAAAAAACTGAATTCCAACCGGGATTAAAAAGAACAGCATAATCAAAACTGGTGCCAGAATTTTCTTAAACTGGCGTTTTTTCAGATACCCTAACAAACCCAAAACAAAGACAATTGGTACTACCACCCGAGCCGAGTTGTAACTGTAAAGTGACAGGCCCCAAAATAAAGTTGCCCAGTTGAGTTTTTTTTGAATCCACAACCAGCAGGCCAGAGCAAACAGAAAAACGGCCAAATTGGCTTCAACGGCCACTCGGGACAAAAATAAACTCCAAGGCGAGACTGCCACCAACAAACCAGTTAGTAATCCTCCCCAGCTGTTTTTAATCAATTTCTTGCCCAACAAATAGGCAACCAGTACTAATCCGACTCCGGACAAAACCGAGACCAAGCGAACCGACAGCGGATTAAGCCCCAAAAAGGCCACTGGTAAGACTGTCAGGTAAATATACAGAGGTAGTTTCTGATCTCCATAGGCCCTGAAAATCAACGGCAGAGTGGTTCCCCACTCGTCCTTGCCAGTTTTTAAAATTGAATAAGCGTTGTAACCGTGGGAAACTTCATCCCAATTCAAAGACGGTGGGTTGGCGTCTAGTTTCCAAGCTCTCAAAACAAAAGCAAACAGTAGTAAAAATAAAACCAGCAAGCGTTGCCAACTCTTAGTCATTGTTCCCCAAACCAGTCTCAACCAATAAAAACCCTAACAGGCCGTTTTTAAAGAAAATCTTTTTAACGATTTTATCTTCGGCTACTTGATCGGGGGGCAAATCCCAGGGAGCCGAAACCAAAAGGGTGTTGTTGCGGTATTGATCACGTTTCCAATCAATCCTTCGAAAAATAACATTGTCTATACTGAACAGCTGGCTTTCGCCATTGGGTCCAACCCCGCGATCGTTTTTCAAAAACTCAGCCGGATCGTATTGGCAATAAAAAAGGTAATAGGCATAGGGAATGCCAGTGATTAGTGGCCCTTGACTGCCAAAAGTCTCAGAAATGATAATCTGGTCATACTTGCTCTGATTCTCGCAAACATATTGACCAATTTCTCCAAAACCATAGTGCCAAAACTCGGACATCAGCCGGGGCGACTGATTAAAATAAATGTCACTGGCGTAAACCAAATTAAAAACTAGTCCCAAGCAATAGACCGTCACAAAAACTAAACGTAGTTTTTTGCTTAACCCAGAAACTAACTGCCAGGCAAAAGCAAATAGTAATCCAAATGCCGGATACCAAACCAATGCCCTAAGTGGATGCTGGTCATTCATCGCAAATGAAGCTGGTAATGGCCCGAGAAAAAACCAAAACCAGGTGATTTTTCTGGCTAGTTGATTTCCCCG
>JBDRHU010000057.1:0-7751 GCA_043816565.1 Patescibacteria group bacterium | reverse complement strand
CCAGACACTTCTTGTCTGAAACCGAAACATCAGGAACGGTAAAAACATTCATCTCAACCTTGTTAAACTGGTGGACCCTAAACATGCCACTAGTATCTTTGCCATAACTACCAGCTTCTCTCCGAAAACAAGTTGAGAAATTAGCATAACTAGTCGGTAAATCTTTTTCTAACAAAACCTCATCGGCATGCATCGGAATAACAGAGTGTTCTGAGCTGGAAACAAAAACAGTTTCATCTTTCTCAAACAAATACATTTCCGACCAATCATCACCAACTAAATAACCTAAACCTTTTTCCATTTCTTTTTTAACAATCACCGGAGGAATCACCGGAACAAAACCCTTGCCGGCTAACTTCCCAAACACATACCACATTAAGGCCATCTCTAGTAAAGCTCCATCGCCAACAAAGTACCCGAACCGAGATCCAGACACTTTGGCTGCCCGCTTAACATCAATGATCCCTAACGATTCCCCAAGTTCTAAGTGATCTTTTGGTTTGAAATCAAACTTGGGAGCCTCACCAACCTTCCTAAGCTCAATATTGTCTTCATCGTTCCTGCCAATCGGAACATCATCGGCCGAAAGATTGGGAATCTCTTCCAAAACCATCTTTAGCTGATCAATTGACTCGGTCAAATCAATTTCAAGTTTCTTCAATTGAACCTTCAGTTCACTTCCTTTTTTTAATTGATCAGTCGAAGGTTTGCCATGAATTGTTTTACCCAACCGATTCTGGTCAGCCCGAAGTTTTTCCACCTTAACCAGGGTCTGACGATATTCCTGATCCACTTTTAAAGCCTGATCCAATAACTTGACCGGTTTGCCTCGGTCAACTAAAGCCTTCTTGACTAAATCGGTATTTTGACGAACAAAATTAATGTCTAACATCTTACAACCCCAAATCATTGCTAATACTCTGCATTGCTTTTAGGCAAATCCCGATAAATTCTTCCAGGGGAATATTTAGTTTCTCTTGACACATAGCAATTTCGTCCCTGCGAGTCCCTTTGGCAAATGATTTTTCTTTGAATCGATTAAGAACTCTTCCAACGGTGACATCGGCCAATTTCCGACTGGGCAAAACTAAAGTAGCCGCCACAATCAGGCCAGTTAACGAATCACAACAAAACAAGGCCCAATCCATTAAACTCTTGGGCTCAACTCGATTGTGTGACCAATTGTGAGCCGCCATCGCTTGAGCGACCGTTTGGGGCACTTCAATTCCTTGAGATCTAAGCGTGTTAGTTACTTCAATCCCCTGTTTTTCGGCTGGAACACTGTCTTTGTAGTCGCCATCGTGCATCAGCCCGGCCATCATCCAATCATCTTTGTCTTCGGCTCCTAGTTTGTCGGCTAATGCCCCCATACAAACCTCGGTGGCCAACATGTGTTTAATGATATTTTTGTTGTCTACTTCTTGAGCCAGAAAATCAAGCAGTTTTTTTCTGTCCATCTGACTCCCCTTTCGGCTTTAACAACGGAAACATAACACACTCTCTGGCCGACTTGTCCATCAAAAACGAAAACAATCTTTCGGAAACTCCAAACCCACAAGCCGGTGGCATACCGTACTCGAGCGCCTCAACAAAGTCCCGATCGTGCATCTGGGCCTCTTTGTCACCCTCTTTTCGCATCTGGGCCTGTTGAGCAAACCGCTCAGCTTGATCAACCGGATCGTTAAGTTCCGAATAGCCATTACCCATCTCTGAGCCAGCTAAAATTACCTGAAACCTTTCGGTCAACAACGGATTGTCTGTTTTTCTTTTGGCCAACGGAGAAACCTCAACCGGATGATTAATCAAAAAAGCCGGACCAGCAATTCCGACTCGAATATGCTTCCATAACTTATCAATTAAGCGACCTCGACGCTCTTTGGGCTCAAACTCGATCTTGAGCTTTTTTAACTGTGCTCGTAGTTGGGCATCACTGGCTTTTAAAACGTCAATTCCTAACCCTTGCTTGACAGTATCAACATAGTCAAGCTGGGGCCAGTCACCAGCAAAATCAACCTCAAAATCTCCAATTTTAAACTCAGTTTTTCCAAATGTCTTTTTGACTACCTGTCGATAAAGTTTTTGAACCAGGTCCATACCGTCCTCATAGTTAGCATAGGCCCAGTAAAATTCCATCTGGGTGTAATCCTGGAGGTGTTCAAAACTAATGCCTTCATTTCTAAACTGACGGCCAATTTCAAAGGTCTTTTCGAAACCTCCAACCAACAATCTTTTTTGCCACAACTCCCCCATTGAGATTCGCAAATAAACGTCAATGTCCAGGGCATCATGATGAGTCACAAACGGAGTCGTATCGGCCCCCCCGGTGACATTCTCCAAAACCGGAGTTTCAACCTCTAAAAACCCCTCGGCCAACATGAAATTCCGAATTGTTTTCCAAAACAAAGACTTTTTTTCAAACATCTGACGAACCTCCGGATTAGTAAGCAACTCAAGATAGCGCTTCCTAAACCGCAATTCTTCGTCTTTCAGCCCGTGCCATTTGTCCGGCAAAGGCAAAATCGTCTTGTTCAAAACCGTAAAACCAGAAACCTCAACACTTAGTTGACCAGACTTAGTTTTGACCACCAACCCCTCAATTCCGATAAAATCCCCGGTGTCCAAAAGACTAAGTAGTCGGTAACTCTTCCCCAATTTGTCTTCCTTAAACCAAAGCTGGACTCCACCAGATTGATCGGCCAAATCCATGAAAACCATCTTGCCGTGACCCCGAATCGCCATAATCCGACCAGCAGTATTGATCTGCTTGTCTAGAAAATCAGCCACCTGAACACAAAGTTGTTTTTTTGCAAAACGAGCCGGATACGGGGCCACTCCTGCTTCTCTCAATTTTTGAAGCTTTTCAATTCTTTGTTGCCTGACAGCATCTAATCTTGCTTGAGCCATGAGTTAATTATATATCAGTTAACCGACCTTGACCACTCGATATTCGGTTAACCCGGCTGGAGTCTCAATTTTGACAACGTCGCCAGCCTTTTTGCCCATTAACTTAACCCCAATCGGAGATTGGTGAGAAATCCGACCGTTTAAGGGATCGGCCTCACCATCACCAACAATTTCAAACTGACGGCTTTTTTCGGCAATCTCAACCACCACTTTGCTACCAACACCGACAGTGGTGCCATTACTGACTTCAACAATTTTGGCTCCATCAATTTTTCTAGTTAGCTCATCAATCCGTTGGGTAATGATAACAACGTCTTCGCGCAATTGGTGATAGGCGGAGTTTTCCGCCAAATCCCCCTCCTGACGAGCCAAATCCATGTCTTTGACCAAAACTGAACGCCGAACCTTGAGTTGGTTTAACTTTTCTTTCAAGGCTTCGTAGCCAGTAGCAGTAATAGTATTGTTCATGATTTTTTACTCCTTAAAAAAACAAACCCCCTGGTTAAGGGGGCAACACACAAAATGAGTGCCCCGATTAGGATACGGGCCGATTAAAAAGAATTTTAATAGTCAACCAATGAGAACTCAACATTTTAACTCCCTGATTCTATCTGTTTTACTAGCCCCTTGTCAAGTTATTTCTTCTTGAGGGCCGTTGACAAAACCTCATCTAATCGATCAGCAAAAACAAACTTCAACTCTTTTTTGATCTTGCCAGGAACATCGATCAAATCTTTCTTGTTACCATTGGGCAAGATAACGGTTTCAATTCCGGCCTGATGAGCCGCTAAAACCTTCTCTTTAACTCCCCCAATATCCAAAACTCGTCCCCGGAGAGTAATTTCTCCAGTCATAGCAACGTCCTTTCTGGCCGGTACCCCAGTTAAAGCCGAAACTAAAGCAGTAGTAATCGCCGTTCCAGCTGATGGACCATCTTTTTGAACTGCCCCCTCAGGAACGTGGATATGAAAATCAGTTTTTTGGAAAAAATCTTTGTTTTTAATCCCTAACTTTTTCCAATTACTCCGGGTATAGGAAATGGCTGCCTGACAAGACTCTTTCATCACATTACCCAGCTGACCGGTCAAGGTTACTCGACCCTTACCGGGCATCAAAGCCACCTCGATAAAAAGAATCTTGCCTCCGGCTTGAGTCCAAGCCATTCCAGTTGAGACTCCAACCACATCCTTTTCACCCTTTAAAACCGGCCGGAACTGCTCGGGACCCAACAGCTTCTCCAACGAAGCAGCCGTCAACCGGGCCTCAAATTTCTTACCCTCGGCCACTTTCCTGGCCACCTTGCGACAAACACTGGCAATCGTTCTTTCTAATCCTCTAACTCCAGCTTCACGAGTGTACGACTCAACGATTTGCCTGGTCACCGCTTGACTAAAAACTAAGTCTTTCTTTTTAAGACCGTTCTTTTCTAACTGCTTAGGAACCAAATATTTTTGAGCAATCTGGAATTTTTCTTCACTGGTATAACCAGTAAAACGGATCACCTCTAACCGATCCAGAAGAGCTGGCGGGATAGTATCTAAAACGTTACCGGTTAGGATAAAAAAGACCCCAGACAGGTCAAAAGGAACCTCGAGATAGTGATCAGAAAAACCCTTGTTCTGTTCCGGATCCAAAGCTTCCAGTAAGGCCGCCGATGGATCACCTCGAAAATCGTTGCCAATCTTGTCGACCTCGTCCAGCATGAAAACTGGGTTTTTGGTACCGGCACTTTTAATTCCTTGAATAATCCGACCAGGCATGGCGCCGACATAAGTACGTCGATGGCCCCGAATTTCGGCCTCATCCCGAATCCCACCCAGGGAGGTTCTGACAAACTCGCGCCCCAAGGCCTTGGCAATCGACCGACCGATTGAAGTTTTACCAACTCCTGGAGGTCCGACAAAACACAAGATGTTAACGGTTTCGTCGCCGTTTTTCTTTTTTAACTTGCTTCTTAATTTCATTACCGCCAAGTGTTCTAGGATTCTCTCTTTGACATGTTTAAGAGCGTAATGCTCCTGATTCAAAACCGTCTTTGACTTTTTGAAATCAACCTTACTAGAGCTAGTTTTTGACCAAGGTAAGTCGGCTAGCCACTCCAAATAGGTGCGAATATAACTGGCTTCCGGGGCAAAACCAGGCATTTGGGCCAAGCGATTAATCTCGTAATCGGCCTTCTTCTTGGCCTCCCCTTTTAGTCCGGCTTTTTCTAGTTTCTGACGCAGTTCTTTGATCTCGCCCTCATCGCTTTTGACCCCCAAGCCAAGCAACTCTTTCTCGATTGTTTTTTTTCTTTCTTCCAAAACTGTCCTCTTCATCTGTTTGTCAAACTTGGCCTTGGTCCTTTTCTCGAGTTTTTGTTCCAACAAGAGAACACTAATTTCATGAGCCAACTTTTCCAAAACTAGTTTTACTTGGTCCTTTAGGGAAAGTGACTCCAAGATTGCTTGTTTTTCGACCACCGAAGCATCCAAAGAAAAAGCTACCTGATGAAGCATTTCAGACAAACGAACACCGGTATTTAATCTAACCAAAACACCCGGATCAAAAGTCTTGCCCAAAGAAAAGGCCTTTTTAACCTCTCGATACAAATGATCAGCCAAAATCTTTAATTCAGGATCATTTTCACCAATAGCAGGCAACAACTCAAAAGCCACCTGAACAAAGGGTTCCTGACTAACAATCCTAACAATCCTGGCCCGCTGTAAGCCTCGAAAGATAGCATGGACGGTACCATCAATCTGAACAACATGCTCAACCCGACAAAGCACCCCGACCTGGTAAAGATCGGCAGTCGCCGGATCATCGACCCCACTATCTTTTTGGCTAACCACCAAAACCTCTTTGTTACCACCAAAAGCTCGGCTCAAAGCCAAGGTTGACTTGGGACGACCAAAAATCAGTTGAAGTTCGGTGTCCGGAAAGGCCACTAGGTTGCGAATCGGCACCAGTGGCAAAATTTTCTCAACTGGTAAATCTTTCTTTTTAGATAACAAAACGGTCATCGTTGGCAGTCTAACAAAAACTCTGCTAATTGTCAAACCAAATCGTAAACAGTATAATCCAGCTAATGAAATCAGGCAGAGTTGCTATTATCGGTCGGCCTAATTCAGGCAAGTCAACCCTGATTAACAATTTGGTTGGCCAAAAGATATCAATTATTTCCCGAAGACCACAAACCACCAGAACGACTGTTCAGGGAGCCTATTGGGATGACCGTGGCCAAATCATTTTTCTGGATACTCCCGGTGTTTTTGCTAAAATCCAAGACCCAATCGGTAAAAAAATCGCTCAATCCAGCACCAAAGAAGTTGGTCAGGCCGATTTGATTCTTTACCTGATTGATCGAACCCGATCCAAAGGCGAAGAAGAAAACCGAATTTTGGGAGGGATTCGCAACAGCAATAAACCTAAAATAATGGTAATCAACAAAATTGACCTTAAAACCCCCAACTTTATCCATCAATACCAATTCCTAGAAGATGAGTTTAATAGTTTAATAGAAATCTCGGCTTTAAAAAAACAACATCTCAAGACCCTATTAACAAGCATCTTTGAGCTTCTTCCAGAAGGACCAGCCATTTTTGATCCTGAAAAGTTAAAGACTTTCCCGGCCTTTGGTATTAGTCCAGAAAAATTTATTGAAGAGATTATCCGCGAAAAGGTCTTCACTAGCTTGCGCAAAGAAGTCCCCTACACCACTGGGGTAAAAGTAGAAACTATTGATGAAAAACCAAATCGTTTTTATATCAAAGCCAAGATTTTTACCACCCACGAACGCTACAAACCGTTCATCATCGGTAGAAAAGGCCAACAGATAAAGGAAATCGGTAGCATGGCCAGAAAAGAAATCGAACTAATCACCACCAAAACAGTCTTCCTGGATCTGGAAGTTGTCACTGATTCTCACTGGTATGAGGGTCAATTTTAAAATCCCCAATTCGGGTTCTAATTAATCGGGTCGTCACTGCCCCCACTCCCAAACTCTCTCCCAAATCCCTAACAATTGACCGAACATAGGTGCCCTTGCTAACCCGCATTGAAATTCGAGCCGTTGGCCACTTGCCCGAGACAAAGTCAACCAATCGAATCTCTTTAACCATCACTTTTCTCTCGGGCAGATCACTGACAGAAACTTTTTGCTGACGGGCCAACTTATAAAGCCTCTGGCCATCCTTTTTAATAGCACTGAAAGCCGGCACCACCTGGTCGATTTCTCCTTCAAACTGTTTTAAGGCTTTTTCAACCGCCCCCCGATTCAATTTCTTAAGTCTATTTCCCAAGTCGTCAACCCGGTATGGTTCCGGCTCAAACTCTAGGTCCAAACTGGGACTAACCTTGCCAAAAAGCAGGTCAACCAAATACTCTTTTTCCAAACCCATAAACTCAGACTGCCTCTTGGTAGCCTTACCAATCAAAATGATCAAAACCCCTTCGGCCAAAGGATCAAGGGTGCCGGCGTGGCCAACTTTCTGGCCTGGATACTGTCTTTTAAACTCCCTAACTACTTGATACGAAGTCTGGCCCCTGGGCTTGTTAGCAACTACAATCTTTTCCATCACTAGTACCAGCTAAAACCAACGTCTCTTTTGGGGAACTGGCGGTTCAATAGTTTCGTGGATCCTCTCCTGCCCCGGAGTAAAAGTTTCTAAAAAAACAATCTTGTCTTCGTCATCGTAAAGATAAATTCCCCCCAGTCTCTCAACTACGCCCGGTAAAGTAGTTCCTCTTTCTCCGGGAATCCTCGTTCTCCCCGAAGCATCATGATTAAAAACATAAATACCAATTGAGGAAACTCCCGGTTTGGGAGTAACCACTCCGGTTAAAAACGGTTGTGCGACTATCCG
>JBDRHU010000056.1:0-11992 GCA_043816565.1 Patescibacteria group bacterium | reverse complement strand
CAAAAAAACCAACAAAAACAGCAAAAAAGAGAGGTTGCCAACCAATTCAGTGAAGACCTTCAAATCCATTCTCAAAAAGGTCTGAAAAACAATCTCCAAAGAAGTATCCAAAACCGCTAAAAATACCAAAACCAAAGCCAGCAACGATGCCAACAAAAAAGCATTAAAAGCCGGCAGGAACAAAACAAACGGTAAAGCCGTCAGCAAAACCAAAAAGGCAATCAGCAGTCTTAACCCTAAAAGCGAAGCAAATAGCTTGCTCTTGTCCTGGCTACGGGACAATTCCCTAACCCCAATAATTTGAGTTCCCCAATCAGCAATTGAGGTTAAAAATAAACAAGCGGCTAGCAAAAAAACATAATCCCCATAAAGCTCAACACCCAAGCTCCTAGTTAAAACGGCAGTGCTGATTAAACCCAAACCAAGACTAATCCCCTTGGCCAACAATTGAACACCAGAGTTATAAATGACTTTCTTAAGCATTGTTCAATTTTAACACCTCCCTGCCTGTGCTAAAATTAATTATGAAACTCGCTCGATCATCAAACAAACAAAACAAAGACGTGGAAACTACCAAAATCGCCCTCTTCAAAGGCAAAAAAATCCGAAAAACACTCTATCAAAACGAGTGGTGGTTTGCAATTAACGACGTGATTGAAGCGCTGATTGATTCCACTGATTCAGCCCAATATTTTAAACGAATGAAACAGCGAGACCTGGAGCTAGCAAAACTAATCGACAAAGGGGGGGTACAATTTGTACCACCCCTTACGCTTGAGATACAAACTGCCGGTGGCAAACAGAAAATGTACTGCTGGAACACTGAAGGCATCTTTCGTCTTATCCAATCCATTCCTTCTCCTAAAGCCGAACCCTTTAAACGCTGGCTGGCAAAAGTCGGCTATGAAAGAATCCAAGAAATCGAAAATCCCGAGTTGGCCACCAAACGAACAAGAATGCTTTATCAACTCAAAGGTTACAGCGATGGTTGGATTGAAAAGCGAATACGCGGTATCGCCATTCGAGAAGAATTAACGGACGAGTGGCAAAAGCGGGGTGCGAGAGAGCAAAGAGATTATGAGATTTTGACAGCGGAAATTTCTAAGGCGACTTTTGGTATTACTCCCAGCGAATACAAGAAATTAAAAAGATTAAAAAGAGAAAACTTGCGAGATCACATGGACGATTTTGAACTAATCTTTACAATGTTGGGGGAAAGGTCAACGACTGAAATTCATCGTCAAGAAAAATCCAAAGGCGTGCCAAAACTGAAACAAGATGCTCACCGAGGCGGAAAAGTGGCCGGAAACGCCAGAAAAGAACTGGAAAACGAACTCTGTCGATCAATGATTTCCAAAAAAAATTATCTCCAGAAACCAGAAGGTCAAAAGAAGCTAAAGTAACTTTCTTGATCGGTCTAATTTGCCCTTCTCGTGCTAAAATATTTTCACATGAAACGAGTGTTGCAAAAATTATGGTTTATTACGCTTTGGTTCGCCCTGATTTATTCCACACAGCATCTGGTTCGTGATGTTTTGTCTGATATCTTTGGAATTCATAACGCTTTTACTGAATTTCTCCATCGTGAATCTCCGGCTTCTGCTTGGTGTTATGGCTTTTGCCAGTGGACAACCTTTCCCGTTGAAATATTTTATATACTTGCCTCGTTACGTCTGTTGAAAAAAGGGGGCTTCGGGCTAATCGGAGTAGTTATGATTATATTTATCGTTCCGATTTTATTGCAATACTTCGGTATTATTTAGTGATTAACTCGCGCCGCATAGGCAAAAGCGTAAAAGTATTTTTGCCACAAAACATCAGAAGATTGATACTGATTTTGGCAAAGGAAATAATCAATTAACAGTTCGCGCAACCGAGTCAATTCTTTAAGACGTTTTCTGTTCTGTGGCAGAGAAATACTAAAACCTAAAAGCTCCAACGCTCTTTCAAGAGCCAACCGACTGTATTCTAAATTGTTCTTTTTCTTCCAACTAATCGTTCTTTCAACTTCACTGCCAACATTCGCTAATTGTTCGACCACGGTTAACTTCGCCCACCCGTCTTCGGCCAAATTTTGGTGTTGGTAGTTCATTCTTTGAGTAATTTATTAACAACCGCCAGTATTTTTTCTCTGGTTTTTGAATCGTCAACACTACGGCTATTGTTTCCCAATGCCGGTCGAATATTGATCATTGAATCAAATTCAATCCAGTCAGTTTTCGAAACTTCAGGATAAATATTTATCCCCCAAAGATCTTTTTGTTCCGATCCGTTTTCTAAAAGAAGTGCTTCTTCGTCGGCGTGCAATTCACCATCAATAACCATCATTTCCTTCTCTATGTCAACCACTGCCTTGACTAAATTGCCAAACATAATTTTAGCCATTTCCTTGAGCTCGGCAACAGAAATACCGTCTTTGATGTCTATTGTTTTCATCTAAGTAATTTTACCACGGAAAACGGAGAGCTCACTGGACCATAGATTCCCACGACTAAAGCCGTGGTTCTCTGTGCTACATTTACTTTTGGCAAATGAACTTTCAGTTAGTTCGATTCATCCCAACTAAAGTCGGGGTGTCCCCGAAATTAGCATGAAATCAACCAGGTTGCTCTTTTTGCCCCAAGGATCAGTGTAGATTTTGTAAACCCCTGGAGTGAGTGTCGGCCAATCCTCGCGAGGTGAACCCAACACCACTTTAATCAAGTTAGCCGTTGATCCTGGTTCGCCTCGAAGCAAGCCCCTAACCCCATCGCTGTTTTCAATCCATAAGTTAAGATCACCTTCAAACCCGGCCAAATTACAACCACGAATCTCCAACTGGTCACCAACCGAACCAGCCGTTTTTGAAATTGAAGTAATCACCGGCGCTCCTTCTGGATTATCAGTACATTCAGACATAAAGACACCCTCGGCTCCGGCCGACAGTAAATAGTCTTTGTGTTTTAATCCCCGCCGTTTATCATAAGTAACAAACTTGGCATAGCCTTTTTTAAGCAAAACCCAATTAATCATTCTCCTACCATCCTGACAACCCAAACTGTTTGAACAATCTTCCCAGACATAGGCCAAAATCCGACCATACTTGTCATCCTGATAATAATCGTATTCCAGCTCAACCTCCTCACCATCAATCAGGCCTTCCAAGTATTCTTTGGCCTCTTGATAGTCATCCTTCCCCCGATTGATAGCATCAATACCAACCAGCCTAACAGTTAAACTATCTCTGCCAGTAAAAGTGTCACCATCCAAAACCTCGGCCACCTCAACTACTTTAGGAAAAATCTCCTCTGATTGCTTGTAACCACCAATTTTGGCTAACCTGTCTAGCCCCTGTTGCCAATTCCACCCCAAAACCCCGGCCAAAAACAAACCGGGAAAGAAAACTGTTGGAATTCCTAAGGCAACCAATAAAGACCGACGAGGAACCTTGCTTTTTTTGGCCACAAAAACAATCTAGCACAAATTTTAAGCTGATTTTACCTGGAGTTCTTTTTCAACCCTTTCGGCTAAAAAAATTTTCATTAAAGATTGATAGGGAACATCACGAGAATTAGCGATTTCCTTAATTCTGGCCAAAAGATAAGCTGGCAACCTAATAGAAATAGACTCGGTTGTCGGTTTTAGTTTTGATAAATCCAGCTCAATTGGTCTATCAAGATCAAAATAGTCAGTCAAATCGTGGGTCGCCCAAAAATCTCTCTCTTGATCCTCGTTTTTGAACCTTGGTATTAACTTTCTATTATTTTTCTTCATATTTTTTTCTTTCCTTTCTATTTTGGTCTCTAACAGAAATTATCCTAATTGCCCCTTTCCTAATTGTAAATATTGTTATTAAGTTTCTGTTTTTGTCAGTAATCCCAAGTGCCACAAACCTTTTTTCCCTTTTAGAATGATATTTGTCCGAAAATATTTTTAAGGGCCGATTAAAAAATACTTCTTCTGCTTCCTTAAAACGAACTTTGTGTTTCTCCCAGTTCTTATTAAGATTGCCTTCGTCCCAATCAAACAACAAAGGGACGGGCAACTTCATACCATTAGTATATTACGATAATATACCGATGTCAAAAGGATTATAAACTACTTGCCACCGCCAAAGCGTCTTTCTCTTTGTTGATAGTCAAAAATTGCTTTTTCAAACTTCTTTGGACCAAAGTCTGGCCAAAGGGTGTCGGTAAAGTAAAGCTCGGCGTAAGAAAGCTGCCAAAGGAGAAAATTGGAAATTCTAACCTCACCTCCGGTTCTGATCATTAAGTCCGGATCGGGCTGTCCTTCAGTATAAAGATATTTGGAAACCAGCTTCTCATTTACCTGGCCAGGTTTAACTCCATCCTTGATAATCTGCTTGATTGCTCTGATTAGTTCATCTCGACCACCATAGTTTAGAGCCACATTGAACTTCATCCGTTCTTTTTCTTTGACAATCTTTAGGGCCTCGGCGATTAATCTCCTGACTCGCAAAGGAAAAGCCTGAAAATTACCCAAAACAAAGAATTTGATTCCTTTTTTCTGGTACTCATCTTTTTTCTCTTTAAGCACCCTAATCATCAGGTCAAACAAGCCTTTAACCTCTTGCTTGGCTCTTTTGCGCCAATTTTCGGTTGATAGGGCATAGACAGTCAAATGTTTAATCCCTATTTTCTCGGCGTGCTCAACTAGTTCCTTTAAATTCTCCGCTCCGGCTTGATGACCTTGGGAGGCCGTTTTGCCTTTCTCTTTGGCCCAACGACGATTGCCGTCCATGATCAAAGCAATGTGCTTTGGCATTCTTTGGCAATCTAGTTTATAGAAGTCTCCAATGGTTTTTTTCATTTAGACATAAAAAATCATAATTGTCCGTAACAGGAACTGGTCTGGTTTGAAACAGCCCATTTTGATTTCCCCGATCTCTCGGGAAAATTATTCCTCTAGAAAGGAGGTGATCCAGCTGCACCTTCCAGTACAGCTACCTTGTTACGACTTACCGCTCCTCGCTGGCTCCACCTTAGTCCCCGAAAACGGGGGTTTTGGGTATTTCCAACTCGGCTCAGTTGACGGGCAGTGTGTGCAAGAGGCGAGAACGTATTCACCGGGATCTGCTGATTCCCGATTACTACCAATTCCAAGTTCATGCAGGCGAGTTGCAGCCTGCAATCCCCACTGAGAACCGATTTGATGAGATTAGCTCCACCTTGCGGTTTGGCAACCCATTGTCCGGTTCATTGTAGGATGTGTGTAGCCCTGGGCATAAGCGACATGCTGACTTGACATCGTCCCCTCCTTCCTCCCTACCGTTGGTAAGGCAGTTTTGTATGACAAATTTAACATACAACAGGGGTTGCGCTCGTTACCTCACTTAAGAGAACGCCTCACGGCACGAGCTGACGACAGCCATGCACCAGCTGATTCATCGTTTAATCTATCCCTTTCAGGTAGATGTAAATGAAGGTCAAGCCCAGGTAAGGTTCAGCGCTTCGCTTCGAATTAAACCACATGCTCCACTGGTTGTGCGCCTCCCCGCCAATTCGTTTGAGTTTCAACCTTGCGGTCGTACTCCCCAGGCGGTCCGCTTAACGCGTTAGCTCCGTCGCCCCAGTAAACCGGGACAACTAGCGGACATCGTTTACAGCTAGGACTACCCGGGTCTCTAATCCGGTTTGCTACCCTAGCTTTCGTCCTTAAGTGTCACCCAACTCCTAGTTAGTCGCCTTCGCCCTTGGTGTTCTTTCCCATATCCACGGATTTCACCCCTACATGGGAAATTCCACTAACTCCAAAGCAGGTCTAGTTCCTCAGTATCTCTCACAGTCCTCCGGTTAGGCCGGAGTCTTTAACGAAAGACTTAAAAAACCACCTACGGACCCTTTACGCCCAATAAATCCGGATAACGCTTGCGCCCTACGTATCACCGCGGCTGCTGGCACGTAGTTAGCAGGCGCTTGTCCCCCACCTAGATGATGGGGTTTAGCGGTTTACAACCCTAAGGTCTTCATCCCGCACGCGGCGTCGCTGCGTCAGACTTTCGTCCATTGCGCAATATTCCTAGCTGCTGCCTCCCGTAGGAGTGGGGCCCGTGTCGCAGTGCCCCTGTGACTGACCACTCTCTCAAGCCAGTTATCCGTCGTAGCCTTGGTAGGCCATTACCCTACCAACAAGCTGATGGACCGCACGCCCCTCCTCTAGCGAGCAGTTACGCTCTTTCCTCCGTGGAGGGTATGGAGTATTACTCCGCCTTTCGGCGGACTATTCTCCTCTAAAGGGTAGGTTCGTACGTGTTACTCACCCGTTCGCCACTCCCGCCAACATTCTTCTCCGAAGAGAAGTTTGGGCGGGCGTTCGACTTGCATGCCTAAGGCACGCCGCCAGCGTTAATCCTGAGCCACGATCAAGCTCTCAGTAAAAAAAATTTTTCAAACGAATTTTGTTCCTGTTACGAACAATTATGACTCAAAATAAAATGTCAAAGTACAAGAAGCAGGGTAATTATACCAGGATAAATGAAAAAATCAAAGGTCAACCCGAACCGGCATGATCAAGTGAAGCCAAGCGGCCTGACTGGTTTTAAAAATCACCGGGGCCAGGGCCTCGGTTAACTCGATGACTATCTCTTGTTCGTCATCGGCAACCGCATTAAGAAAATCAAGAATAAACTTGTAGTTAAAGGCAATTTTTAAGTCCTCGCCAACTTCTCCTTGCCATTTGATCTTGGCGCTTACCTCAGTTTTGTTCTCGCCAACACTGGGAGCATTAGCTGAAATCGTCAAACCATCTTTACCAACATCAAACTTGACGATATTGGCCGACTCTCGGGAAAAAACCGAAGCCACTTTAATGGCTTGATAGAACTCGTCTTTACTCAAACTAACTGTCACTTTTGACTTTTCAGGAATAATTTTTTGGTAATCAGGAAACTCGCCTTCGATCAATCGGGAAACCAGTTTTAATCCTGGCAGAATAAAGCCAACTTGGTTTTTGTCTTTGGTTAAACCAACCTTAATCTGTTGTTCGTCTCCGGTTAATCTGGTAATCTCGGTTAAGCTTCTTCCGGGAACCAAAAAGGACGGCTTGTCACCGTTACTGACCTCAACCGCTTCTTTAACATCTTTTAATGACAAGCGATAACCGTCAGTAGCGACCACTCGATAGCCAGTTTTTTCAAACGACCACAAAATTGCTTCCAAAACCGGACGAGTATCGTCAGAGGCAGTCGCAAAGTTAACCTGACTGATGGCTACCATCAAATCCTTGACCGACAAAGAAAACAAACTGTCGGTTGGTAAGTCAGGAATTTTGGGAAACTCGCTGGCTTCAATTCCGGCAAAAACAGTTTCGCCACCGTTCCAAATGGTCTTTAACTGGGCTTTGCCCTTGCTTTCCAGAGTCAACTTGCCTGGAGACAGATACGAAATTAGCTCGGTAATTTCTTTGGCCGGCACTGTAATTTCTCCCTCTTCAACCACCTTGGCGTTCAAGTCCAGACAAATCCCAATTTCAAGATTAGTAGCCGAAAGGTGAAGTTGATTTTTGTCTGCCTTTAAAAGAATATTGGCCAAAACCGGCAATTGGGGACGACTAGCAACAAAGCGAGAAACAATTGATAGGCCCCGATTTAGATCTTCTTGTAATAGTTCAATTTTCATTTTTTAAGACCGACAAGAAAGAGTAACTAGGGCAGAGTTCTCTAATAGCAAAAAAGGAATTTAACTAATAGTAGTAGAACTAATAGAGACTGTCAACAAGTGAATTTCGAGCCGACGGGGAGTTGAGAATTAAGCGTTGAAAAACAGGACTTTTTTGAAGTTTTTGCCGAAAATTATTGTCAAAAACGGACGATTAATCCGATAGTTTAGTCACCAACTATGACTATGGGTAGTGGAAAACAAACCCGTGTTGGTGGAAAAAATTGTGGACAAAAATTAGCTCTTTGTGGATTGTTTTTTGGTTTGAGGAACTTCTTGTGGATTTGTGGAAAGAAGGATGATCTTTTCAAAGTTATCTTGAGGGCTGTTGTCAACAATTGTTTGCTGATCACAGTTAAGGCAACGATGAATAATTCGCCAGCGATTTCCCTTTTGAACTGCTCCAATCGGTTCCATCATCCCAAGACAATTAGACTTTCTGTCTCCTGGCAGATCCCGGTCTAGGTGTTTGCTCCACAAACAGCTTGGGCAATGATTATTGTATCGACCACCGGCCACCAACTGACCGCAGTGCTCGCAACGGTACTCCTCAATTGGCCGGACGATGAAGTTTTTGGCCATCAGATTGGCAAATCATCCAACTGTTCATTAATTCGGTCAATTTTGTTTTGAGCTCTCTTGACCCAACCATCATCGGGACTGTTGATTATTTTATTATGCTTCTCTAACAGTGCTTTGGCCCTTAACAATTGCCTCTTTTTTTCCTCCGGATTCGACGCAAAAAGATCAAGATTGTTAGCTATAAGGAAACCTAAGTTATATGGGGCGTTAACTTCATTAGGATTAATATCAATCGCTTCTTGGTGGAGCCGTCCGGCGTGTTGTCTGACCTCATCTTCGGTTTTGCCGTAAACACCCACAAACAGCTCTGGATGGCTTTCTATCAGTATGGCCAAAGGGACCTTTTCGTAAATGAATCCTTCTGGGCTTGGAGATATGAGACGATGGGCTGAACCGACCGCCTTGTAAATTCGACGCCGACCACCCTCAATTCGTATTTTATCTGGATGACCACGGTCATCAATGATTTTTTTGAACGCTTCATCATCTGGGTATTCTTGGGTTGGAATGAGAACGCCGGCAAAAACTGAATATTGACCTAGCCCGGCGGTGTTCTGGGTTTTTTGGGGACTCCAATTAGCGTCAACTTCCAAAACCAGCCCGGTCGGTAGCTGGATCTGACAAACAGAATGTTCTCCCTTAAACCTGGAATTAGCGGAAATCAGTATGGCGGTGTATCTAGCATCCAGCCCCATTATTTTGTAGACATCGGTCAAGACAGTGGCTTTACCGGCACAGATTGCTTGTTTATGCTCTAACATTTGTGAATATAGGGAAACGGTGTCGTGAGGGAACGCCTTAGTGACAGCATTGGCAATTGGAGCCAGTTGTTCATTGAGCTTGCCAAGCCAGTCAATCTCTTTTGGTGACAATTTCGTCTCTGTGGCACTTCTTTCGGGGAGTGAAGATAACAGTTTTTGGACTGTTTGTCTGATTGTAACAAAGTCTAAGCCGTCACTCTCCAGTCTTTGGAGGGTGCGGATTAAGTTTACCTGGACAGCGGTTTTGAGTAATTCGTCGCTTAATCTGGCCGGCATTCGTTGGACATCCTGTCTGGTACTTCCATGAAACTTACTCACTGTTCGTTCTGGAGATTGATATTTCTTTTGTCCTGTATACCAATTTTTCTTTCGTTTTTTGCCCATTACCAAAACTCTTTCGGCTTTTTGGCGATAAGTTTCTTGTTTTCTTTGGGGACCCTTTGGTTTTTCCAGGATGGCCACTGCCGCCTGTCTAGCTTTTTCCATTTCTTTAGAATCCACTTCAAGGGAGGGAATGAGCTCGTCTTGATAGAATGCTTTTATCACTCTTAGGCTTTCTTTCAGTCGCTCATTTAATTTACCAATCGAAAGTAAAATTTCGATTTTTTCAAGTGATAAACAGGCCTGGAAAACGAGTGCCCCGTGGCCTTGATGATCGGCTTTGAGCAATTCAAGCAAAGGGACTCTTTTTTTTGTCGGATCTTGTTCGGCCCATTCTTGAACAATTTGTCTCATCGTCGGCAGTAGTTCGGTTAAGCCGCCCGTTTCCAGCAGTCTTTCAGGATCACCGACTTCCAGTTTTGGGTAGTCCCTTGCCATTTCTGGAGTTACCCAGAGCTCAGCTTTTTGTTTTTCGGAGGAAGAAGTAGACAGGCCTGCCAGTTTTTCAGGATTAATGGTTGCTGGTAATGGTTGGCTGTTTTTATCAAGAAGGACGACTCCGCCGTGTTGAAGGACTATGGGAGCGACCGGATCTTGCTGGCGAGCCCTTTTTATTTCTTCCGGGGTGATCGGTGCTATCGATTGGGGATTGCCACTTTCGCTCATGAATTTATTATACAAGGTTTGCTCAAGTATATATCTTCTTTCGCATCTCAATGATGTCGTGGCGGATTTGTTGATTGGTTGAAAACAGTCGGTCAATTTTCTCTTCGGCGTGCATGATGGTAGTGTGGTCTCGGTTGCCCAGCCTTCGGCCGATTTCCTGGAGTGGCATTTGTAGTTCTTTTCTAAGCAAATAGGCGGCAATGTGTCTGGCAATGGCAATTTCTTTTTTTCGGGACTGACCGGTTAGTTGTGAGGTTTTAATTTTGTAGTGATTGGCAATCACCGAGATGATTCTTCGAGTGGAAACGTTACGATTAGGAGCGGTTTTTCTGACTCCAAAGAAGTTTTTAACAAAATCAAGATCAATTTTTTCATTTTTAACCCTGGCTTGAGCGGAAACTTGAATTAAGGCTCCTTCTAGTTCTCGGGCATTAGACTGAATCGTTTCGGCGATGAAAGTAGTGGCGTCTTCAGATAGGTCAACCCCCCGCTGAGAGGCCTTTTGTTTTAAGATTGCCACTCTCATTTCAAATTCGGGCGCTTGGATATCAACGGTTAGTCCTCCCATAAAGCGAGAGGTTAATCGGTCTTCAATCGGCTGGATTTCTTCTGGTTTCCGGTCCGAAGTTAGGATAATTTGCTTGCCAGCCAGATGAAGGGTATTGAAGGTATGGAAAAACTCGTCTTGGGTATATTCCTTGCCGGCGATGAACTGGACATCGTCAATCAGGAGTAGATCCAGTTGGCGGTATTTGTTTTTAAACTTACTCATGCCCCTTTCTTTTATGGCCGAGATCAATTCGGCTCCGAAAGTTTCAGCGCTGACGTAAAGAGCTTTCCAGCCTGGATTGCTTTCCAGTAATTGATTGCCAATCGCTTGCATTAGGTGGGTTTTGCCAACCCCAACTCCGCCCCAGATGAACAAGGGGTTGTAATCAGTGCCCGGATTTTTGATAATTCCCTGAGCAGCGGCAAAGGCAAAGTGGTTAGTGTCGCCGACAACAAAGTTTTCAAAAGTGAAATTCGGATGCAATCCGGATCGGGAGTGACTGGGCCTCTGAGACTGAGGAGCTTCCTTAACTAATTTTTCGGTCTCTTTTTTTTCTTTACTGTTTTTGTTTTCGAAAAGTGGTCCGGTTTGGCCAGAATCGACCAAGGCCTTTCGACTGACCATGAAAGTTAAGCTAATGTTTTTGCCGGTTTGCCGATCCAAAGAGGCCTTAATCAGACTGTAATAGCGTTTTTCAACCAAATCAGCCAAATAGGGACTGGGGAAAGCAATGACGGCCACTTGATTGTTAAGGTCTTTTAAAAAACTGGCCGAAAACAGAGTCGTAAAAATAGTTTTACTGAGTGACAGTTTAAGCTCGGTAATAACACCTAACCAGAGAGATTCGAGTTCATTATTGTTCATCTAGGTCTAAGCACCAAATTCTAATTTCTAAATCCTAAATAAATTCCAAATTACAATTTATAAATTTTGTAGCTACCGTCATTCTGATCCCGCAACTGCGGGAGAGCGCAATATTGACGCTAACGCTAGATCCTTCTCCGCCAGCCGGCGGATCAGGATGACGAATTGCGAAATTTGAGATTTACCACCTTAGTGGTTTAGGGGAGGTTATACACACTATACAAAACTTTTCCACAATTGACAAGACCGATAGACAGAAGGCGCAGTGATATTTTTTAAGGTAATTGATATTCCTTGATCTTTTTTTGGAAAAAACTCAAAATCTCACTTGGAGTAAAATGGTCTTTAAGAAAGTCCACTTTTTTGTTTTTCAAATCATCCAGATAGACTAGCTGTTCCAAAAAAAGTCTTCCTGAGAAAGCTTCGGAAAATTTCTTTGTTGATTCCTTGATGATTTCATCCAACTTCAACCCCGATTTTAAGATAAAAAACACATCAACATAGTCTCGGTATTCACCTCTTCGACCGATGGT
>JBDRHU010000055.1:0-10812 GCA_043816565.1 Patescibacteria group bacterium | reverse complement strand
GCTCGGCGCTTAGCTTTTTCCTCGGCGGTAATTAAAGTTGACGGACGGAAAGTTCTCGGTCTC
Source organism: Patescibacteria group bacterium (assembly GCA_043816565.1). Classification (GTDB taxonomy): domain Bacteria; phylum Patescibacteriota; class Microgenomatia; order UBA12405; family JAHJSD01; genus JBDRHU01. The sequence continues at coordinate 10,749 of JBDRHU010000055.1, read as the reverse complement.
TTCACGGGTTAGTTACCTTGTATAATAGCACAAAATCAGAGCCGGTGAGAGGAATCGAACCCCCGACCCATCCCTTACGAAGGGATCGCTCTACCAAACTGAGCTACACCGGCACTACACGACTCGCTCTTTTTTACTTTAGTAAAAAAGAGCGGGATATGGGGGTCGAACCCATCTTTCCACCTTGGGAAGGTGGTGTTGAGCCGCTCAACTAATCCCGCCTGTGTAAAACCAAAATCTACTTACTGGTCCTACCGCGGAATTCTAATCTCTGTACCGGCGAAAATCAAATTTGGATTACCAATTTTGTCTCGGTTAGTTCCCCAGATTTTAGGCCAATTGACTCCGCTACCATAGGCCGCCTTGGCAATTGAACTTAACGAATCGCCTTTCTGGACGGTATAGGCATCTCCAGTAATGGAAATTTCTACCGAATCAATGGTCGGTTGTCTAATTGGCACGTCTGGAATCCTTAATTTTTGATCAACCAAAAGAACATCGGCATTACTTAATCCATTTTCTTTGGCAATATCAACCCAGTTGTAACCAGATTGGTAAAACTTCTCGGCAATTGACCAGAGATTATCTCCATTGGCAACAATATAGGTATCTGGCAAAGTGGTCATTTGAGAAACTAATTCTTCTCCTGGCTCCTGACCACCAGTTTTGACAGCCTGCTCACCTTGACGTCCCTGAAAATAGCGATAGGCCAAGCCTCCAACAGCCAAAACAATCAAAATTCCCATCAACATACTGACCAATTGTTCTGAGTCTTTAAATTTATCGATTAATGAGGCTAATCCTGTTTTTTGTACTTTATTATTTGCTATTTTAATTCACCCCCTTTTGGGCAGAAAATATCTTGGAGCAGGTTTGGCGGGGTTGACGGGACTCGAACCCGCGACCTTCCGCGTGACAGGCGGATGCTCTAACCAATTGAGCTACAACCCCAAAAAACATAAACATACTTGTCAAGTAAGAGAAATTTTACCAGGTTCATGCTACTATTTCAATGATGAACAACAAGCAAGTCGCTCGTCTTCTAAGATCAGTAGCGATCGCTTATCAGCTTCAAAACCAAGACAGTAACCGCTTTAAAGTCAATGCCTATGAAAACGCTGCCCTGGCAATAGAAACCCTCGATCAAGAAGTCCTTTTTCTCTGGAAAGAACAAAAGTTAGGAACAATCCCGGGAATTGGTCAAAAAATAAGCCAACACCTGGACGAATTATTTCGTACCGGTCAGGTCAAGCACTTTAACAAACTACTTTCCGGCATCCCGGAAGCCCTCTTTGAACTGATTAAAATTCGGGGTATTGGGCCCAAAACCGCTCTCAAACTCTGTCAGCAGCTGAAAATAGTTAAAAAAGACGGAGCGATTGACAAACTCAAAAAAGCCGTTGAGAACGGTCAGGTAGCCCTAATTGAAGGATTGGGGGAAGAATCGGCTCAAAATATGCTAGTAGCGATAAAAAACTGGCAGGATAGGCAAAAACAACCAACTAGAATGCTTCTTTTTGAAGCCGACCACTTGGCCAAGTCAGTAGTCAACTATCTTGACTCAATCGCCGAGGTTGACCGGGTTGACGTTCTCGGAAGCCTCAGGCGCCGAGTAGAAACCGTCAGAGATCTGGATATCGCCTGTAGTAGCTACTTGCCTAAAAAAGTTGTTAAAAAACTACTTGAGTTCAGTGAAATTGATCAGGTTATTAGCGCTGGAGACAATAGCGTTTCTCTGTTGCTTAAAACCGGTGAACAGGTGGACATAAAAACCCAGTCTCCAGAGTCCTATGGTAGTCTACTTCAACACTTTACCGGCTCCAAGCAACATAATGTTCGGTTGAGAGAATTGGCCCTCGGACACGGCCTAAGCTTGTCAGAACACGGGATTAAGTCGGTTAAAAGTAAAAAAATAGAACCGATCAAGACTGAAGTTGAGTTCTATCACCGACTAGGGTTAAGTTACATTCCTCCGGAACTTCGTGAAAATAATGGTGAAATTGAAAACCCAATTCCGATCCTAGTTGAACCCAGTGATATAAAAGGGGACTTGCACCTTCACTCTAACTTTCCTACCAAAACTAGCCACGACTATGGTCTTAACTCAATGGACAGTCTGGTCGCCGTTGGCCATCGACTTGGCTACCAATACTTGGCCTTTACCGAACATAATCCCGACTTCAAGGAGCTGGGCAAAGACGGTTGTCTTGAAATCCTCAAAAACAAAAAAGAACTTGTTGAGCAAAAAAAGTCGTCTTGGGTAAAAGATTTTAACATTAGAGTTTTTAACGGTTTGGAAATTGACATTCGAAGTGACGGCCAGTTATCAATTCCCCTTGAGGGCTTGAAATATCTCGACTTTGCTACTATTTCTATTCACTACAATTTTAGTCTCGACGTTAAGGTCATGACTCAGAGAGTTTTGACGGCTTTTAAAGCTGATCCTAAAATAAAAATCCTGGCCCACCCGACTGGTAGAATTCTCAACCAAAGACCAGGTTATCAATTGGACTGGGACAAAATCTTTGATTATTGTCAAAAAGAAAATAAGTTTCTGGAGGTCAACAGCTCAATTGACCGACTAGACCTGCCCGACCAGTTAATTCGTCAAGCCGTGAAAGGTAACGTGAAACTCTGTATTAATAGTGACGCTCACTCGGACAGCCAAATGCTATTCTTAGACTACGGAGTTGACACCGCCAGAAGAGGCTGGGCTCAAGCCAAAGACATCATCAATTGCTTGCCGTTTGACCAACTAAGCGATATACTCGTTTAAATAGTTTAAAAGTTTAATTAACAAAAGGAGTTTAAAAATGCCTATCTTAGCAATTCTCTTAATCGTTCCCTTGGTAGTAGTTGTCTATTTTGTTGCCACCTACAACAAGTTACAAACTATCAAAACCAGAATCAAAGCCTCGATTCAGGAAATCGGTAATCAGTTAAAAAGACAGGCTGAGCTAATCCCTAATCTGGCCGAATCAGTCAAAGGCTACCTGAAACATGAAAAGGATATTTTCAAGCAGTTAACCGAGGCCAGAAAATCGGTTGAAACCGCTTCCAATTCTGGTGACACCGACAAAATTCTCAAATCTCAGGACCTGCTTCAAAAGACAATTGGTTCGCTGAAGGTTTTGATCGAAAGCAACCCAGAAATTAAAGGCAGTCAGGTGGTTGAAAACCTAATGGCCGAGTTAAGAGACACCGCCGACAAAGTGATGTACTCTCGTCGAACCTTAATTGATCTGTCAGCTGACTACAACCAGGTTCTGGTGGTCTTCCCGTCAAATCTGGTGGCCAAAACCTTAGGGTTCAAACCGGAAAAAGGTTTGAGTACTCCAGACAGTGGCGCCCATCTTGAGGTTAGCTCAGAGGAAACTAAAGCACCTAAGATAAATCTATAATAAAAAATGCTTAACGTTTACGAACAAGTTGACAGTAACAAGCGAAAATCACTGCTGATTTTAATCGTCTTTGCTTTACTGGTGTCGGGATTTATCGGTCTGCTCGGCTATGTGTTGGGAACCGACTCTGGTGTTATTGTTCTGGCACTGATAGTCTCGCTAGGATCATCGCTAAGCAGTTACTGGTGGTCAGACAAACTAGTTTTGACTATGTCCCAAGCCCATCCGGCTGACAAAAAGGACTATCTAGATTTTTATCGAGCCGCTGAAAACCTGGCACTAGCGAGTCAAATTCCAATCCCAAGACTATATGTGATTGATAGTCCGGCGATGAATGCTTTTGCCACCGGTCGTGACCCCCAAAAAGCCGTTATTTGTGCCACCACCGGCTTGCTTCAAAAACTGGACAAAGGAGAAATTGAGGCCGTCGTCGCCCATGAAATGTCACACGTAATCAACTACGACACCCGATTAATGACAATCGTTGCCGTTTTGGTCGGCACGATTACTCTGGCAACTAACTGGTTATTGCGAAGCCGTTGGACAGGGGACCGGAAAAACAAAAAAGCTGGACCAATTTTGTTTTTAATTGCCATAGTGTCAATGATTGTTACCCCAATTGCCGCCAAATTAATCCAATTAGCAATTTCAAGAAGAAGGGAATACCTGGCCGATGCCCAAGCGGTTAAGCTCACCAGGCAACCGGAAAACCTGATTCGAGCCTTAAAGCAACTGGCCGGTGATCCCAACACCCTAACTCAAGCCAATTCGGCCACTGCCCACTTGTACATCCACAATCCTTTTGGCAAGCTGTCAGAAAAAAACAACAAAATGTTGGCCCTCTTTGCCACCCATCCGCCGATCCAAGACCGAATCCTCCAGTTGGAAAAAATGCTCTAAAAAAGGGCCGTTTGTCAGCCTCTGCCTTATTTTGCCAAATTCTTAGCACTTGACAGTGTTGACTGCTTGTTTTATACTTAATCTGATGACAATTGATCCCAATAAACTAACCCACAACTCTCAGGAAACCCTGATTAAAACCCAACAATTGGCCCAGGACTATCATCACTCCCAAATGGAACCATTGCATTTATTAATGGCTCTAGTAGTTGGACTAGAAGGAGTGGTCGTCGAAATCGTCAAAAAGTCAGGGGTAACTATCGAAAACCTGGTTCAAAAGATAGAAACCGAATTAAACAATTTGCCTAAGGTTAGCGAAGATCAATCCCAAAGCTATCTATCAACTCAGTTGTCCAAGGTTCTGGATCAAGCCCAAAAAGAGGCCGATAAATTCTCCGATGAGTTCGTTTCTCGAGAACATCTTTTTCTGGCTTTGTTGGAAACCGATGAAAAGTCAAAAAAGATTTTAAACGAATTGGGAATTGACAAGAAAAAAGCCAGTCAGATTTTGAAAGAACTTCGAGGCAGGCAAAAAGTCACCGATCAAGACCCAGAGGGTAAATACAACAGTCTGGAAAAGTACACCATCAATCTAACCAAGCAAGCCAAATCCAGCAAGCTAGACCCGGTTATTGGCCGAGACAAGGAAATCAGAAGGGTGATGCAAATCCTATCCCGGAGGACCAAAAACAACCCAGTTTTAGTCGGTGACCCTGGAGTCGGCAAAACCGCTATTGTTGAGGGCTTGGCCCAAAGAATCGTTTCCGGCGATGTTCCAGAGAGTCTCAAAAACAAAGACATTTTGTCGCTGGATCTGGCCGCCATGTTGGCCGGCAGTAAATTTCGGGGCGAATTCGAAGACCGATTAAAAGCCGTTTTAAAAGAAGTTGAGCAAGGGAGTGGCAAATATATTTTATTCATCGACGAACTTCATACCCTGGTCGGCGCTGGTGCCAACGAGGGAGCCGTTGATGCCGCCAATATGTTAAAACCAGCTTTGGCCCGAGGCACTCTTCACGCCATTGGCGCCACGACAGTTGTTGAATATCGCAAATATATTGAAAAAGATGCCGCTTTAGAAAGGAGATTCCAGCCTGTCTATGTTGATGAACCCAGTATTGAAGATACGATTGCTATTCTGAGAGGATTAAAAGAAAAGTATGAAATTCATCATGGGATTAGAATCAAAGACGATGCCATTCTGGCCGCTGCTCGACTTTCAGATCGCTACATTCGAGACCGATTCCTACCGGACAAAGCCATTGACCTGATTGACGAGGCCGCTTCGGGCTTGAAAATTGAAGCCGAGTCGATGCCGGACGCAATGGACGATCTTCGGCGAAGAATTACTCAAATTGAAATTGAGCTTCAAGCGCTGAAAAAAGAAAAGGGCAAGGACAACGACATTAAACTCAAAAAACTAGACAAAGAGTTGGCTGAGAAAAAGGAAAAAATGCGGGACCTAAAATCCCTCTGGGAAAACCAAAGGAAAATTGTTGATCAAATCAGAAACAGTAAAAAAGACTTGGATCAACTCCAGGAAGAATTAAAAAAAGCCGAAAGAGACCTGGACCTAAACCGAGCGGCTGAAATTAAATATGGTCAAATCCCGGAAAAACAAAAACAATTAAAAGAATTTCAAACCAGCTGGGACAAAATTCCTGAAAGTCAAAAACTGATTAAAGAAGAGGTCGGGGAACAAGAAATTGCCCAAGTTACTTCCCGCTGGACCGGGGTGCCAGTTTCAAAGTTAGTCTCTAGCGATTTGGAAAAACTAGCCAGTTTAGAAGACCAACTCCACCAAAGAGTGATTGGCCAGGATGAGGCTGTCCACGAAGTCGCTGGCGCCATCCGGCGAGCCCGAGCCGGTATTCAAGAAGCCGACAAGCCAATTGGGTCGTTTTTATTCATCGGTCCAACCGGAGTTGGGAAAACCGAACTGGCCAAAGCGATTGCGACGGTTTTGTTTGACGATCCAGAATCAATGGTCCGGATTGACATGAGCGAATACATGGAGTCGCACTCAGTGGCCAGATTAATCGGTGCTCCTCCAGGATACGTTGGCTATGACGAGGGAGGACAATTAACTGAAGCGGTTAGAAGAAAACCCTACACCGTTATTCTCTTGGACGAAATTGAAAAGGCCAACCCCCAGGTGTTTAACATTCTGCTACAGGTTCTTGACGATGGTCGTTTAACCGATGGCAAGGGTCGAACAGTTGATTTTCGCAACACGATTATCATTATGACCTCAAACCTGGGTAGCGAAATCATTCGCCAGTATGCCGAGGGTAAAAAAGACAAAAAAGACTTAGAAAAAGAAGTCTGGGAAATCGTCAATCGATCGTTCAAACCAGAATTTATCAATCGGCTAGACCAAATTATCTTATTTGAGTCTTTAAAAGAAAAAGAGATTGAAACTATTGTTGATCTACAAATCAAAGAGGTTGAAAACCGGCTTTCGGATCAGAAAATATCAATCACTATTTCCCCAGAGGCCAGAAAACAACTGGCTAAGGATGGTTACGATCCGGCTTTTGGCGCCAGACCGCTCAAGCGCTTGATCCAAAGAGAAATCCTCGACCCACTGGCAATGATGATTATCGAAGGCAGGATCAAAGAAAACAGCACTGCCAAGGTAAATGTTAAAAACGATAAAATATCAATCAACAGTTGAAATGATTAACCCCTCAACCACCGATCCGCAAGAAGAACTGTTAACCGAAGTTGATGTCAACGATGTAGTTATTGGTCCCATTTCCCGAAAGGTTGCCCATCAAAGTCCGGATAAAATCTATCGGACCATCTATGTAATTGTTAAAAACCAAAACGATGAGGTTTTAATTCACCAGCGCAGTTCCGGCAAAGATTTGTACCCCAACTGCTGGGACCTGAGTGTCGGCGGCCACGTTGGTTGGAATCAAAGCTACCCGGAAACCGCCGCCAGAGAGATCAAGGAAGAATTGGGAATCGCTGTTTCCGAAAACCAATTGAAATTGGTGGGTAAGCTTCTGGTAAAACTTCCCCGATCAAATGAACTTTTCCAGGTGTTTGAATATCGGTTAAAACCCAGTGACAAAATAAAAATCGCAAGCCAAGAAATTAATCAAACAAAATGGTTAACTACCGAGGAAATAAAAGAATCTATCCGGAAGAAACAACTGGCTTGGTATCCTCGACCAATCCAAGTAATTCAATCGCTCTACTGAAAAAAAGCACTAAACCAGGTCATTCTGACCCCGCTACCGCAAGGGAAGATCTCCTTAAATTGGGATTGCTTCACTTGCGTTCGTAATGACGGTATTTTCAGTAGTGTCATTTTGTACTCAAATCAAGCTCTGCTTATCGTGTATCCAGGTCAAGCCCTGCTTATCGTGTATCCAGGTCAAGCTCTGCTTATCACGAGCGAGCGAAGTGAGCGTGGCGATCTAGCGTTAGCATCAATGTTACGCTCGTTTCACTCGCTAGATCCTTCTCCGCCAGTCGGCGGATCAGGATGACGGGGAGTCAGGAAAAATCCGCGAAAAACTTCCGATAGGTTTTTGTCCAAACATTGTAGTACTGCTTCGGACTAGTTTGGAGTTTGTTTTCTGCCAATAAATCTTTGACGGTTTGGATCATTCTAGGCGATTGCCAGAGAACCTGATCGGCTTTGGCCAAGCGACGGTATTCAATCAATTTTGATAGTCCCTGCTTGGGATTACCTGGCTGTTTTTTCAAAACATCCACTAACCAGCCACGATGGAAACGACACAGTCCCAGATTGTCCAACTGGTATTCATCCATCCCTTTTTGAGCACAAATCTTGGCATATTTGACTGGAGTGTCAGCCTTGGTCTGATAGTCGGAAAAGTATTTACCCGGCATGGCGATTGGTAAATAAAGTCCCAGGGAACGGTAAATATTAGGAACCATATCAAAACCGTTTTGATATGAAAGATAAAAAGCAAACTCTTCGATTGACAGTCTTTTGGCCACTTGGCTAATCCGGCCCAATAAAAGCGACTTGGGATTTTTGATCAAATCATTAATCAAACCATCGGCTACCAAGTAATTCTGTTTCGAGCCCTTCCAATTCTTTTTGCCAAAATCAAAATCGGAACGATAACTAACCCCAAACAATTTTTTCAAATCCAACTTACCCTTAGCCCCGGCTTCCAAAACAGCTGATAAAATATTGCCAAAATAAATAATATCCAAGCCTAAACTGTCGGCCTTCATTACTAGCTTTCTGGTTAAACCACGATCAAAAACACCAATCAATGGCCCCATTGACTCATAGGGTTCGTAATCCAAGCGTCGGCCACATTCCTGTTTCCGACAAGTTGCCAAGCAACTCTCTCCGCAGGTAGCACTAACCGTTTTTAACCCTAAAAGAAACTGATCTTCAATCAAGTCTTGGTGGAGCCTTTTTCGTAAATTAACCGACCGGGAAAAAGTTGACCAATTAAACATCGGTAGGTTTTCTTTTAGATTACAAAAGTTGGCCTTAGTCCCATACTGGCGATACTTTTCGGTTGCTTCAATGGCTACCCGGGGACTAACCGGCAATTTTTCGCTAAGCAGTTGACAATCGCCCCCGAAGGCAAACCCAGACAGGTTGTGAGACTGAATCATGACACTACCGACCCCACCCCGACCAGCAACACTAATCTGACGACCGGATTGATTGGGTTTGGAAAAAACAATCACCCCGTAGGGGAGTTTGGCCGCCAGTGATCCGGCCAAGGCAATCCGAAAGTCACTGGCAACATTATAGCCCTCGCTTTTTAATTGATTGAAAATAATCTTTTCTAGTTTGAAAACATTGCCAGCCGCTGGCACCTGTCGAAAAACAACTTCCTTCTCGTCGATAATCAAAAAACAAGGCTGGGCAGAGCGACCCAAAAAAACCAAAGCATCAAAGCCAGTTTTTTTAATGAAAGTGCCGGCATCTCCCAAGGTTGAACTATGAATCCCGCCGTGAACGGGGGAGCGGAAAACAAATACTCCTCGATTGGCACCACCAAAATTAAACGGTCCGGCCCCAAAAATTAATAGATTTTTGGGGTTACCAGCAGCCAGTTGATAGGTCTTTTGGTCAAAGTGAAGTTTCAGTCCCAAGTCAATAATGCCGTTCTGCTCAACCTCAACTTCCTCGGAATAATACTTCTTTTTGGTCAGATCAACGAATAGGACTTTCATTTTGACAAATATATGATACACTACTTAGTAATGTTAGAGATTTTCGGCCATGCCTTTTTTTCCTGAGCTCCAAATTGACTCTTCGAAAAAATTGCCATCCAATATTATAGGGGGAGGTGGACACTTAATTCATCATGAAAAAACTTTATGTCGGTAATCTAGACTATGGTGTCAATGATGCCCAACTAGCTGACTTGTTTGCTCAAGCCGGTACCGTTGTCAGCGTCACTGTCATCGTTGATCGCTACACCAACCGCTCCAAGGGTTTTGCTTTCGTCGAAATGTCAAGCGACGAGGAAGCCAAGAAAGCGATTGAAATGTTCAACAACCAAGAGTTCCAAGGTAGAACTATGGTCGTTAACGAAGCCAGACCAAAAACTGAGGATAGTCCTCAGGCAATGGCTTAAGAAGCGAATAACGCAACACCCCGCCAGTCGGCGGGGTGTTTTTTTGTCAAAAACCAGGGTCCAAAAAAGTAAAATTGCTGTATAATGAACCTAATCATGAGTAAAGTTGACAAGAAAAATAAAACTATCATTGATGTTGACCACTTGGCTCAATTGGCCAATTTAAAACTGAGCCAACAAGAGGCCGAAACCTACCAAAAACAACTTAATCAAGTAATCGGATATATTGATCAACTCAAAGAACTGAACACGGATGCTGTAACTCCCACCCCTCAAACTACTGAATTCCAAAACCTGGATCGTCAGGACAAGGTCACCGGCTCCTTAAAGGTTTTTGAGGGGCTTAGAACAATCGTCCAACAGGGGAAACGTTACTTTCATACCAAAAAGATTGTCTGGGAAAATTGAAAAATGAAAATCTATCAAAAAACAATCTCTCAATTGCGAGATCTAATCAAAAAAAAAGAAATCTCCCCGGAAGAATTGGTTGGGGCCTTCGTTAAGCGAGCCAAAAAAATCAACCCCAAGCTAAATGCTTTTTTGACAATCATCGATAAACCCGAAATCAATTATCGCTATCAAGACCAGCCTCTTTTTGGAATTCCTTTCTCAATGAAAGATATCCACCTAACCAAGGGAATCAGAACCAGTGCTGGCTCAAAAATATTGGAAAACTATATTCCTCAATATGATTCCACTGCTTGCAAAAAACTTAAGTCTGCCGGTGCAGTTTTGATCGGAAAAACTAACTGTGATGCTTGGGGTCACGGAGCATCGACGGAAAACTCTGATTTTGGACCAACCAAAAATCCCTGGAATCTGGCATACGCCCCCGGTGGTTCTTGTGGTGGATCCGG
>JBDRHU010000054.1:0-13842 GCA_043816565.1 Patescibacteria group bacterium | reverse complement strand
TCCAAAGATCAATTTGCCAAACATATGTTAGAATCAGAGTGGAGATTCAATCACAGAGACAAACTCTCTGTTGACTTGAAAAGATTGCTTAGAAAATTAAGTTAACTGGGCAAGACCCAAAGCTTTTAAAGTGAACCAAGTATTTTAATTGTTTGCCACTAAAAGAACTGACCGACAAACAGTCGGCCCCAGACTCGGTTGTACAAGAAACCACTTCTGAACCAACAATTCCACCACAAATTGTACCTGCCTGAGTCGGATTGTAGCGTAAATCAGCAAAACCGGACCCAAAACAGTTGTTCCCCTGGGCAATCGCCTGATTGCCAAAAACAGCCGCCTGAAAAGCGGCTCCAACCTCGTCAAGAATCAGATTGGCACTACCATCCGTCCTGTTGTTGTAAAACTCCGTTACCGCCGCTCCCCAATCCTCGTTGATCTTAACTCTATAGTTGGGCTTGACTATTTCAACGGCTAGGCTCGGATTTGAATCACAAAAAAGAAAAACCAGAAGTAGAAACAATAGAAAAAATACTCTTTTAATTACTACGGCTAACATATTGACCAGTTTCTTTCAAGAGAAAGTCTATTAATGAACCAACCCGTCCATCCTCTTGTCTTGACTGATTATACAGTGATAAAAGCATCTCTTTGGCGTCGGGAAACTCTTTTTTTGCCATCGTCAACGAACCAATCTCTCTTTGCCGTACTTCTGGATCGTCAACGGTCTGAGTAACATTAATAAGTTGTTCCACTTTTCCACCGGCAAAGATCAAAAAATCTATTTCTGTTTTGTTTTTCCAATAATAAACCTGACTGTCAGCTTGGCACAACTTTTGATAAACCAGATTTTCTAAAAGTCGGCCACGATTTTCTGAAAAACTAAAACCGGCCACCTTGGACAACCCGGTGTCAACCACGAAAACCTTGTCTGGGTTATAAATCTGCTTTTTAACAGAATAGGAAAATAAGGGAATGCGAGAAATAATAAAAGACTCCTCGAGGAAATTTAAATAGCGACCAATATTCTCGTTAGAAATTTTTAGTGTCTTTTCCAGAGCATAGCTAGAAATCTGATTGCCGATGTTAGACAAAACAAAGCGTGTTAAATTTTTTAGTTCTGCCTTATTTTTGATATCGTTTTTCAAAATAACATCTTTTTCGATAATGGTTTCGTAATAAGAAATCAAAAGAGAAAGCTTGTTGGTTTCGTTTGGCTCTAAAACCACCCGCGGAAAACCGCCAAATTGAAGGTATTCGTCAAAAAGCTTGTTAGCCGGTGACAAACTTTGGTCTGCCTTTTTAAAATCCAAAAACTCAGCAAAGTCCAAAGGCGAAACATTGAAATTTATTATTCTGCCACTTAACAGTTTTGACAAATCGGAATTAAAAGTTTCCGAGGTCGAACCGGTAAGCAGGATCTTGATATCTTCTTTTTGGTCATAAATCGTTCGACAAAATTTTTCCCACGAACCTACGTTTTGAACTTCATCTAAAAATAAATAAACTCTCCCTTTGGGTTTAAACGTTTTCCTGTATTCGTCCAAAATGGCAAAAAGGTGACTGGCCTGCAAGTCGTTTCCCAACCGCGGATCTTCAAAGTTGATATACAAACAATTTTCGTAAGGAACTTTCTTTTTAGAGTGAATCTCCCGAATAATTTGCAAAAGAATCGTTGACTTCCCGCACCTTCTTACCCCAAGCACAGAAATAATCTCAGGCATTTTCATTAATCGGCCAAGAGAAAGTAAATACTTTTTTCGATTAACTCCGGTGTCAATCTGATTGTCGTCCCAAAAGTTCCAGTCAGCGAGCACTTTCAGGTAATTCATGACTTTCCTCCTTTAATATATCTAAACCACATTTAGATATATGCATTATATCTTGCCAATATCTAAATGTCAATTAGATATTCTTCAACTAGTTACTACGGCTAACATATTGACCAGTTTCGGTGTTGACAATGATCTCATCACCCTTATTTATAAACAGGGGCACCTTAACTGTCAAACCGGTTTCCATCTTGGCTGGCTTGGTTGCCCCGGTAACAGTGTTACCCTTAACTGCCGATTCGGTTTCAACCACTTTCAAAACTACTTTTTTGGGCAATTGGACCCCAATGACTTCGTCTTCCAAAACCGCTAACTGAAAATTGTCCCCTTCTTTGACATAGGCACTATCATCCCCAAGCAAAGACGAGGCGACTTCGTATTGCTCGTAGGTGTGAGGATTGATAAAAACCAACTGATCCCCAGAATGATAGGCAAACTGAGCCTGGCGTTGATCAACAACAATTTCTTCGATCAGCTCGTCGGTTTTGATGACTTCTTTAACAACGTTACCATTCTTGATGTTTTTTATTTTGAACCTAACTACCGCCGAACCCTTGCCGGGGTTGTAAAATTCCTTGTCAACCACGACTGCCGGCTGACCTTGCCAATTCAAATAACTACCTTTGTTAACACTGCCTGCTTTAATCATTGGAATAACTACAAAATATTAAGATGAAGAACAATCTCGACAACCTGAATAAGCCAATAGGAGGAAAAAATTATCAAAAAACCAACGATGGCATAAAGAACCTTGTTCATCCCACTGCTAACTCCATTCGGGTCTCCCCGAGAAAGCATCAGAGTGATCCCCCCGTAAACCAGATAGGCAAACATCATTAAGCCTCCGGCCACCATCACATACTTTAGGCCAACCGAAACAATCGCCCCGACAGTTGGTCGGGCCCCAAACTTCCAACCAGAAACACCAGAATAGTCAGGAATCGTCACCATTTTTTATTGCAAACCAGGAATTTTTAAAATATCAACACCAATCAATCTTAACAAAAATAGTGAAAAAATGGCAAAAATCAAACCAACAATTGCACTAGTTAGAGTGTCCTGTCCCTCTTTGAGTCTTTGAGGGTTACCCGCCGAAATCATCATTTTAATCGCCCCATAAACCATCAGCAAAAATGCTAGTCCACCAACAACTCCTAGTAAAGTCGGCAAAAGCCAAACCACAAAACTGTTGGGGGTATCCACCGGCACACAACCGATAGCGGTATTGACCCCATTGCCTCCGTCACAAAAAATATCCATCGCTGGAATAAATTATATCGGAGACAACCTAAACTAGCAAGGCTAATTCCGGTTTAAAAAATCTTCTCATTGCCAGCTAATATTGCGCAACAAAACATTATAATCCAAACCAGACACCTGACCATCACAATTGAAATCGGCCCTCAAAATATTTACGTCTCCAATCTTTGAGTATTCCTTGGCCCAAATACTGTAGTCCAACGGATCAACTTGGCCATCACAGTTGGCATTGCCCAAAGACTTGGCTGGCTTGTCCGCCGGGCAGGAAGAACAGCTTGAACTGACAATCGTGACTTCTTTGGTCAGAGGGATACTGCCCTGCCACTCAAACCAAGTAACGCCTTCGTGGACTAAGTCGGCAGTCAGTTTCACCTTACCTTCTTCCGCAAACACAGACCCTGGGATAGTCACATTGAGCGTAACCGTTTCTCCCGGCTCAACTGCTTTGCTCAACAACGCATAGGCTACTCGGTTCTCTTTATTTCCACCGGTATATACCGAGAGATCATAGAAGAACGGTCCTTCATTTATCCAATCGTCTAGCCCTTCATTCTTAACCTTGAATGTAACCACCACATCCTTGCCCTTCTGGACACTCGAGGGAAACGGGTCATTTTGGAAGGAATACTTATGGCAATTTGCACCGCATGTCGATGAAATCAGCCTCGCCAATTCTTCCAGTATCATAGCGCCATATTCGTTGCAAGGTTCAGCTATCCTACTCTCCCACCATTCGTTAAAGGATGCCAGTACTACCAAGTTTGTCCCCGAATCCCCTAAGCCGAAACCCAATTCCCAACTTTTTCTAAGCAGGTTTTGAGTTATTGGTATATAAGCACGATTTTGACCCCTAATTATCCTATCATCAAAACTCGTCTCTACCATTTTAGCGTAGGGAATCCCTGCTGATTTCAACCTCTGGTATATCTTTGAAGTGTTACCTAGAGCCTGGGCCTCGAATTCCTCATTAGTTATGGTTAGGTCTGCTACCGTGTAGTCTCCGGGCAGACCATATGTTCCATAAAGATCACATATTTCAGTATCCTCAATCTGGCAAATCGTGAAGATGTCAATTCCCTTTTGCTTCAGTTTGCTTCGCACATTCTTCCAAAAAGATGTCAGGTCGACCGACTTTGTCATTGATGGATCATATTGATAGAAGGGATGATTAGCCGCCCAGAACTCAATGAGCGGTCGATCCTTATATTTGAGGTATATATCTTTTTTGAAATGGGTCTGGTTCATCTTTTCAATCCTCGCTACTAACCAATCCTCCATTCCAGACTGACTCTGGAGACACGACTGATCTTTGTTTCCTGAAACGTCCGTCCAGCACATATATGCGAACCACTCTGGTACAAAATACCATGGGATATTTTTCTGTTCCGTAATCTGAGCCCAATTAGGAAGTACTTGTGTCTCTGTGTAGTTCCATTCAAAATGGTAGTTGACAGCAAAGGCATCTATCCCATACCACTTCGCCCAATCAACATGCTGCTGGATCACCTCAGGATCTCCACTAAAATAGCCGTATTCTCCGTTGTTATACTCCGGTAAATTGTACGAGAGCCAAGGATCATAAGCCGTTTGGGAAAGCCACTTAGATCGTTCATCGCCTGCATAGTCAGGAGGTCCCAGATACCAGTTGTGATACTCGGCCACAACATATGGCTTTCGCGCGTCGACACCAAAAGTATAAAAGTTTTCTACCGCCTCCACAATTGCCCTGTTTAAAAAACCCAACAAGCCCAAAAACAACAAGCAAAACAAAACTCTCCTGATAAGTGGTAAAATATTTAGCATGAAAACGAAAGTCTTCGGCGTTGGAACAATTCTCATCTTGGCCGTCATCAGTTTAGCTTGGTCAACAACCAAAGTCAATCAAAACAAAGTCTCTTCTGGTCCAAAAACAATAATGGAATTTGAAGAAAATTGCGTTGCCGAAGGAGAAATCTTGGACTATGACCAAGAAAAATCATGTTGCCCGAGTTTAAGTTTGAAATGGAATTACCAACTAACCCAAGACAAACAGTGTCTGCCGATCGAGGACAATTTAAAACACCAACGGATTTGTCTCAAGTGTCCTGACGGCATTTGCGGTCAAGGAGAAAACGGTTGTAATTGTCCTCAAGATTGTAATGACTACCGATGCACGGGCGAGGGTGAAATTCCGCGTTACACCGGTCCCGGAGACGACATGGCTATCCAATGTTGTCCAGGATTGTCACATCGAGCTCAAAAAGAATACTTTGACCCAGGTTGTAATTCAGAACCAGTGGGCGGATACACCGGAATTTGTCTGGCTTGCGGCGATGGCTTTTGCAACCACCAATATGAAAGCGAATGCAACTGCGCCGAAGACTGCTCCCGGTAAAAGCCCTCTTCAAGTAGCAAGAGAGTTAAAAATATACTACTATTACTATATAGAGATAGAGAGCAAAACATGGGAATAGAGTTAAAACAAATTCTGGGAACACCTAACGGTGAGTCTTGGAGCCAAATCCACCAGTTCAAACCAGGGCCAGACAAAATCGAGAGCAAAGGCGAGCTGGTTTTTCTGGTAAGTTTGAAAAACATCGGCGACGAGGTCGAATCAACCGAAGTCGGCAGAGAAATCATTTCCCGCTTTAATGAAGAATACTACGGCAAAACTGGCATTAGCCCGATGCAAGCCCTGGAACAGGCCCTGTTTCAAGTTGGCCAAGAAAAATCATCCTACTTTCAGTCCCCCAAGCAAGCCAGTCTTCTGGTTTTGCTGACTTGGAAGCAAACGGTTTACCTGGGCACCTGGCATACTGGCCGAATTTTAATCAGAAGAAATGGTCAAGGGAAAACCCTGTTAACCGGCCAAGCCCAAAAAGCCCAAGTAGTTTCCGGACCGCTCCAAGTAGGCGATCTGTTTTTAATGGCCAGCGAAGACTTTTTTGCTCAAGTTCCAGAAGGCATGCTGACCGCCTCATTGGCCACCGAAGATCCGGAAATTATCAGCGAGACCCTCACCCCGGTCGTTCATGCCAGAGAAAAACAAGGAGCAATTGCCGCTGCTGTTGTCAAAATTACTAATCAACTAGACCAAACATCACCATCAACAGACTCCGCTGAAACAGAACAAGTGCCTTTTGGTAAACAAGTTTCTCCAAATAGCAAACAAACTCCTCGATTGACCAAAAGGCCGTCTCTGCAACTGGGTCAAATCATTAAAAGAACCATTCTGTTAACGAGAAAAACCAGTCGTCTGGTTAAAAAAACCATTCCCTTAAAAAGGCTAATCCCCGATGGCAACGGTAAGCGTCTAGGAATCGCTTTGATCTTTTTGGGCCTCTTTTTGACTTCGGTTTTCCTAGGCTGGCGCAAAAAATCTCAACAGCGCCAAGACCAGCAAGTCCAAGAAATCAGTAGCCAAATCGACCAACGACTGGAAGCGGCTGAAACCATCAAAAGGGTTGACCCCGACAACGGTTTGGTGCTGGGCAAGGAGGCCGAAAGTCTATTAGAGCAATTAAGGGCCGTTGCCCCAGGAGAATCAAGAATCAACGGCTATCAAACCAGAATTGCCTCTTTGCTTTCCGGCTTGGGCGACAAAGCAATTACTCCCGACCTCTATTATGACCTGAACCTAATTAGCAATGATGTTCAGGTTAAAAACAGTGTTAGCGATGGCCGGGAATTTATTGTCCTCGATCAGAAGGGCCGGCTATTAAAAGTTAATCTGATAACCAAGTCTGGCCAAATTCTGGCCGGCGGTGAGGACCTGGCCAAACAAGAGCTGATTGCTCTGTCCGGAGAAACCATCTATCTGATCAACAACACCGACATTGGCCGGCTGGACAAACAAGAGCTGACCCCACTAATTGAAATTGAAAACGAAAACCCAACTTTGGCGGCCGGCTGGTTAGGAAGCATCTATATCTTTGACAACGACAACCAACAAATCTGGAAACACTCGGCCACTGAAAACGGTCAACTTGGCCCTAAACAGGAATGGTTAAAACAGGAACTCGATTTTCCGGCTGATCAAGTGACTGATTGGGATATTGACGGCCGAATCTGGCTACTTTTGGCCAACGGCCGGATTCACCCCTTTTTAAAGGGCCAGCTGGATAACTTCAAACAAGAACTTCCCGATGGCGTTGGTCAAGCTAAGTTCTTGACCATCGCCCAGACCCAGGGATCATTGGCCTTTTGGGACCAAGACAAAAAAATTGTTTGGATTTTCGACGATCAAGGCCAATTAGTTCTAAGATTGCTAGTTAACCTTGAAACTATCAGCAATCTGGCCTTGGCTCCGGATGGTGACCGACTGTTTTTGTTGTCTGGAGACAAAATTTATCTTCTGGAAATATAAGCATAGCTTGATTTGAATACAAAATGAAAAAACTAGTTTGTTTCCTTGCCCTGTTTTGCTTGGCCAGCTATCTGCCGATTCAAGCGGCCGAATGTCAATCCAATTGCCAAACAATTGAAGAATGCGGTCGCCTGATTGATGATTGCTCCAAGGTCCTCGGCCTCTACGAAAGCGCCAATTTGACCAACAAAAATACCCTGAGTGAGTTTGACAAGCAAATCAAGAGTTTTGAAAGCATGATTGCCAGCGCCGGACAGCAAATCAAACAGTTGGAAAACGACATTATTGATCAAGAAGCCGACTTGGAAGTTCAAAAAATCCTCCTCGGTCAAAGAGTTAGACGATTGTACAAATATCAACGTGGCCAATCCTTTTTGGTCACCTTACTAGCCGCCCAAAACAACGCCCAGTTCCTGCGCAACCTGGTTTACCAACAGCTGATCGCCAACGAAGACCGAAAACTAATTGGTAACCTGGACCAAGAATTAGGCCAACTCAATCAAGACAAAAAATCATTGGACGAAAAACAAAACTGGCTGACCCAAAAAAAACAAGAATCGGAAAACCAAGCTAACTTCTACCGCCAAGAAGTTAAAAAGGCCGAGGACTATATTGGTCAGTTGTCATCAACCATTGCCAGCTTAAGCAGTAAACAAAAAAACCTACTAAATGCCCGGTCGGGTACTTTCACCAGCAGTGTTGGTGATGTTCCAATCAGTAGTATTGCCTGCTCTGGCCCTCCGGGGAGTCCAAGTTTTTGTGACCCAGGTGGGGGTAATTGGTTTGGAGCTTTTTCCTTTGGTGCTTGGACCCACCGTAAAGGCATGAGCCAATATGGGGCTAAGGGTCGGGCCGACAATGGTCAAAACAGTAGTCAAATCCTTCAAGCCTATTATGGCAAAACCCCTGAAGGCAAAGACACTGGTGGCAATATTTCGGTAACTGGTTACGGAGAGCTAAATTTTGAAGACTATTACCTAATGGGAATTGCCGAAATGCCCAGCTCCTGGAACAAAGAGGCCCTCAAGGCTCAAGCGATTGCCGCCAGAAGCTATGCCTACCGATACAAGTCTCAAGGAAGTGCTATTTGTACCACCGAAGCCTGTCAAGTTTTTTCCAAAAGCAAGGCCGATAGCCCACCAGAAAGCTGGAAACAAGCCGTCAATGAAACCCGAGGCCAGGTCATCGAAGGGGTAGTCACCTACTATTCTTCCACCTCCGGTGGCTATCTGACCACTTCCGGATGGGACACCACCGATGGTCAGGGAGGCAGTGGTTTTGCCTCTCGAGCCTGGGAATCAAAAGGTGGTTCACCTTGGTTTTACTCGAGCTGGTTTACTCAAACCTACAATTCCGGATCAGCCAAGTGTAATCGGTCCCATCCCTGGTTGAACGAAACCGAAATGGCTGATATTCTCAACGCCTGGTTGGTCGGTAATGATGATCGGATTCTACCGACAACGATTAACCAATGCCCAATTGCCGGGGTTTCCGGTAACCCCTACTCAATTGACGAACTGAAAAACAAAGCTAACGAAAAAGGTGGTGCTTTCACCAGTGTTTCTAGTAGTTCGGTTACCTACTCCAATGATGGTTCGACCAGCTCAATTACTTTCAACACCAACAAGGGCAGTGTTACCATCTCCGGGTCCGAGTTTAAACAAGCCTTCAACCTCGGAGCCCCAGGCTACATTGCCATCCGTAGTCCGCTGTTTAATATTGAGAAAAAGTAACAAGTCCCAAGGTTCAGGTACAGTTAGACCTCCAAGGTCCTTAAAAAATCCTGTCATTCTGATCCGTCAACTGGCGGAGAAGAATCTAGCGAGTGAAACGAGCGCAATATTTAACGCTAACGCTAGATCCTTCGTTGCTTTGCTCCTCAGGATGACAGAGGGGGGGGCACTGTCACCTTGTTGTCCATAAATTAATACTAAATTTATGGACCCAGCTCTAAAATTTATTTGATCAGTTTCTCAAACTCTTTTCTTTCAAGAGTTTCTTTTTTCAGGAGCTCAGTGGCAACCAGATCCAGTTGTTTGCGGTGTTTTTTGATTAAAACTTCGGCCTGTTGATAGCCCTGATCGATTATCTTTTTTACCTGGCTATCAATCCTAGACATCATCCGAGGGGAAATATCCTCTTGCTGGGCATATGATTTACCCCATTCGGTGGTCCCAATCTGGGGCCCAAAGTAAATTGGTCCCAGCTCGCTCATGCCATACTCGATGACCATTTTTCTGGCAATCATCGTCGCCATTTTAATATCCGAAGCCGCCCCAGAGCTGACTTCGTTGAAAATCATCTGCTCGGCCACCCGGCCTCCCATGGTAACGGCGATTGAAGACAATAACCTGGTTTTGTCGTCACTAACCCGATCTCGCTCCGGCGGAGTCAGGGTATAACCCAAAGCCAAACCTCGAGAAACAATTGAAATTCTGGCCACCGGATCAGACTTGGGGGCAAAATGGCTAACAATGGCGTGACCAGCCTCGTGATAGGCAGTCATTTTCTTCTCATCATCAGTAATCATCCGTCTTTTTTGGGGCCCAAGCTTAACCTTGATCGAGGCTTCATCCAGCTCAATCGGACCGATACTCTTTTTGTTTGTTCTAGCCGATAAAATAGCGGCTTCGTTGAGCATGTTTTCTAGGTCCGCCCCAGAAAAACCAACCGTCTTTTGAGCAATCTGCTGCCAAGAAACTCTTTTGGTAAACGGTTTGCCTTTGGCGTGTAATTTCAAAATCGCCACTCGCTCTTCCAGGTCCGGCAATGTTAGGGCAATATTCCTGTCAAAACGACCCGGACGAGTTAAGGCAGTATCCAAAATATCAGGCCGGTTAGTGGCGGCAATCACGATAATGGCCGCATTTGGTTCCAGTCCATCCATTTCTACCAACAACTGATTGAGAGTCTGTTCTCTTTCGCTATGGCCAGCGGCGACTCCGATTCCTCTAACAGCTCCAATGGCATCAATTTCATCAATAAAAATAATTGCCTTGCCAGTCTTGCGAGCAGTCGAAAAGAGATCACGCGTTCTTGAAGCCCCAACTCCGACCAACATTTCCATAAACTCACTACCGGCCATGTGCAAAAACGGCACTTTGGCCTCACCGGCAACGGCCCTCGCCATCAGGGTTTTTCCCGTTCCGCTCGGACCGACTAGCAACACCCCTTTGGGAGTTCTGGCCCCCATTTTCTGATACTTGGTTGGATTTTTCAGAAAATCAACCGCTTCTTTTAACTCTTCTTTGGCCTCATACAAACCGGCAACATCATCAAAAGTGGCTTTGGTGGTTTTTTTAAACAACTTGACTTTGGACTTACCGAAAGAAAAAATACTGTTTTGGGCCCGCCCAGCTTGTTTGAAAATATACCAGAACAAAGCCCCAGTTAAGATAATCGGCGCCAGGCCAATCAAAGCATCCATTAACATTTTGCTCATATTTTGGTTGTCGATACTGAGATTAATTGTGGTCGGGTCAATGCCGGCATCAATCAATGTCTGGGTAAAGCCGTTCTCGGCTTCTTTTTGAGCAAAAACCAAACCCCCGTCTTTGAGTTCAAGCTGGACCCTATTGTCGATAACAGTAATTTTCTCGGCTTGACCGTCTTTAATCAAATTCATTGCTTCCGAGAGAGTTTTTTCCTCCCCTGTCGGAGCACTGAAGCTAAAAATCAAACCCAAACCATAAAAAACCAACAAAAAAATCAATCCGGCTCGAAGTAGCTTTTGAACTAACTGGTTTTTCTTCTTCTTGGGATCATTAGTCGTCGATTTTTTGACCGGTTTTCCATTAATTTTCACGTCCAGCGAGTATATCACAATCCCTTTTGCCGAAATGGTATAATTTCCGTTGATGGCTGATAGTCAGAAAAAAACCACCGAGTTTCGCAAAGAAATCTATAAGGTTATTGGCAAAACCAGCAATCCTCTAGCCGCTTTTGTCGCCAGACCAGCCATTAATCTCGAAAACCAACTCAATCACGAGGAGATTATCCTGCTACTTAGAAAACATCCAATTACTCAAGTCAAATGGTTTTTTATCGGTCTGATTATGCTTCTGGCACCAACTACTTTAAGCTTCTTCCCGTTATTAGAATTTCTACCAACCCGATTTCAGTTAATAGTAGTTTTAATCTGGTATCTGATGACCCTGGCTTTTGCTCTAGAAAAATTCCTTAGTTGGTATTTTAACGTTTACATCATCACCGACGAAAGAGTCATTGATGTTGACTTTTACAACCTGCTTTACAAAGAAATTTCTGACGCTGAGATTGAAAACATTGAAGATGTCACCCTCACTCAAGGCGGAGTGATGCAAAACATTTTCAACTACGGTATGGTTCAAATCCAAACTGCCGCCGAAAGACCCGAGTTTGAATTTGAAGACGTTCCTAATCCAGCCTTGGTAGTTAAAGTTCTTAAAAAAATGCAGTTAGAAGAAAAGCAAGAAATTTTGGAAGGAAGGATCAACTAACAAAATGGATGCCTTTATTAATCTATTTTTAAGCGGATCAATTTGGGGAGTAGCTAAAATCTTCGTTTTACTGGCTCTGCTGATTTACCTGATCTTTGCCATTGTCGTTGTCAAACAGGTCAACACGATGACACAGGTGGTTTCCGGAGAATTAAACCTGCCGATAAAGGTCGCCGGCTGGATTCATCTAGGCTTTGTCCTTCTGATCATCCTGATTGCCCTGGTGGTTCTTTAAAGCTCTAGACAAAGCTCCTTTTAGTCATTAAAAAAAGGCCTCAGCCTGTCTCATCTTCCATTACATCACCCCACCAACCGTCCTCTGAGTCTTCAGCGGGTGGCCTCTCTGGAGCTATTCGGATTCTTTCGGGTGGAATATCGCTACCAATTAGTACCTCTAAAAAACTTATTTCTTCTTCAGGTTCAATACCAGTAGCTAGGTATTCGTCAAGCCTCACCGCATCTTCCCAATACTGCTCTGCACAGCCTTCTACCTTCTCGGCAACATCCTTTTTTGCATAGGACCGAAAGGCCCAATTAGCCTCCCCGTATAGGTCAGCATTAACAACAAAAACACTCTTGGGATCAACTAACAGTTCCAACATCACCTCTTCTCTGGGGTTAAAACTCAACGTGGCTTGCTGTTTGAGATCGTCGGGGTGAAACGGATATGCGAAAATACAATTGGTACGACTAACTGGAATCCTGTCATCACGAGCTAATTCGAAAATTTCTTCTACTTCTGGGCTGATTGCCGCCATCCGACCGCTGGGTCTTGCTCCCTCAAAGGCGATAGTCTCCAGCCTTTTTCTTTTAACTTGTAAAAACACTGACACATATCCGTCTGGTCTCTCTCGAAACTCTCGTAGACCCCGAAAAGAGCCTCCTTCGACACCGACCGGTTCCGGTTGTCCCATATCAGCCTGGGTAAGCCCCACTTCTTTTGGCCCAACAGATACTTCAGACATTGTAGGTTAATGCTATCGCACTACTTTTCGGGAATCAAGCATCCTGTCAAGCTGTCAGCAAATTGTCCCCAAATAGTTTTGGTTTTCCCCTCTAACTTGAACCTCGTCAGGAATTAGTTTGTCACCCTCAAGGTGGGCCGTCCAGACTTTCAAGCGCATTCCAAGGTTCAGGTAGTGTTCGACCCTCAAAGCCTGGTTTCAATGTTGTTTTAGCGGGTTTTTACTCAACCTCGGTAAATCACTCCAAAAACTTGAAGGTAGACACAATGTTGTTAATCTTTGAAATATCGCTGTGGGAAATAACCACAAATTTGTCATTGTGCTCTAACCAAACTTCACGATAGATTCCTTCTTTTGTGACAAATTCTTCTGATGGTGTAATCAAAATCTTATTTTTTACAGTAAATGTATATGCTTCT
Source organism: Patescibacteria group bacterium (assembly GCA_043816565.1). Taxonomy (GTDB): domain Bacteria; phylum Patescibacteriota; class Microgenomatia; order UBA12405; family JAHJSD01; genus JBDRHU01. The sequence goes on along the minus strand of JBDRHU010000054.1, from coordinate 546 downwards.
TTCCCGGCAAAAATGGTTTTTTCTATTGGTTTAATTATTTCGGCAGGAAAATTCGGGTTACTGATATTTCGCTCGTAAATCTCTTTCACTGAGTCCTCAATGTTCTTCCCCATTTTATTCCAGGCAACAATATTGAGCGTATCCTTGTCTCTAGCCGAATTGCTCAAAGTATTTTCATCTTCTATGTGGATAATAGCTTCGTTTTCGGGTTCTTTCGGAGAAAATCCCCCGGCCATAGTCTTCATCTCAGGCGGAACTTTGATAGAGTAACCATTGATGTTAATAAAAGTTGACCACTCCGCCGTCGGATCTGGAGTTGGTGTCGGCGTTGGAATCGGTGTTACTGTTTGTGTTGGCAACGGAATCGTTTCCAAGCTAATCTGCTTTTTAAGTTGCTGGTTTTGATAAAACAAGAAAGCGATCAGGCCGGATAACAAGACAAAAAACAAAATCATCACCATGACCAATACCAACAACTTGCGATTAATAATCTTGGAAACAACGGGGTCAGTGCCTAAAACTGGTTGATTAATTACTTCTTCCATT
>JBDRHU010000053.1:0-3906 GCA_043816565.1 Patescibacteria group bacterium | reverse complement strand
CTGTTGATTCCCAAAATTAATCTTCAATCCCGGGTTTTGGCAGGAATTGGATTAGATCCAGAAAAGTACCAGGCTCGCTTACTTGAAGCAGTCGCTCATGCGGCTGGTAGCGGTTTTCCGGGCAGTGGTCAGACGGTTTATCTTTTTGCCCACTCGGCCCTGGGAGCTGACAATGTTCAAAAGTTTAATGCTGTTTTTTCTCGGATTAACGAGTTGGAAATTGGGGATTCGATTGAAGTGGTTTACAACCAGCGTTTGTATCAATATCAAGTTAGCAAAAAAGAAGTGGTTGACTCTAGTGAAGTAGAACATTTGTCCACCCAAGATAATCAAGAAAAACTGGTTTTACAAACCTGTTGGCCACTAGGAACAACCCAAAAAAGACTTTTGGTATTTGCCAAAATTAAAGACAGCCTTTAAAATCTTCGGATGGGGAAACAGTCAACGGTTAAAATTAGGCAACTGGCTCGATAAAGTCTATTAAAGGAAATGACGGCTCATCAAACAGAGAAAGGGAGACCCCCTTGCGCACCGTCCAAAGGCTTTTGTGAAGGGCCCGAGGGCAGAGCGAGTTGTGCTCAATACTGTAGATACAGTGAGCTTTATCAATCACGTAGACGACCTCCAGCGGAGGAAACATTGGCACAAGGACAAAGAGTTGGCAATGATGGATCCAACCAAGAGACACAGTAACGAGTCTTCTCTGGCGTTTTATCAAAACAAGCAAGGCTTGGATTTTTTTGATTCACCGATGTTACAATACACTTGTGAAAGTTTTGGTTTTAAGCCCCGAGAAAAAGGACCGAAAGAGTCGACAAAGAAGACGGTTGATTGTTCGTTCTTTGGAGGGCTTAAAAACCCAGCTTCTTAATCCGGCCTATGGTCGACCACCTGAAAAGAAGACCTTCCGGCCCTCTTTGTTTCCGGCTGTTTTTTATCAACACGAGCTTAAGGTTTTACTGAAAGCAGATTTGGTAATTGCCGATTTGACCGAAGCCGACTTTAAAACTGGCTTTTTGGTTTCTCAAGCATTGTCTCTAAAAAAACCGGTTTTGGGCTTGTTTGAAGGAACTTTGTCGGGGAGTGCCGAGTTCAACTGGAAGAATGACGATTTGTTATTCACCGAGTGCTTCAATCGAGACAATATTCACTCGATCATTGATCACTTTTTGATTTTTGTTAAAAGAGAGCGAGGCAGAAAAGGGAAGCTAATTGTTATAGAAGGCGGAGATGGATCTGGAAAGGCGACCCAACTTGAAGCCTTGGTCAACTATTTTAAAAGTAAGGGTGAGAAAATTAAGACTTTGGATTTTCCTCTTTATTACTCTTCTTTTCACGGAGGCATGGTAGGCAGATATTTAAAAGGTGAATTTGGCGGTTTAAGTCAGGTTAATCCATATTTGGCTTCATTGACTTTTTCACTCGATCGCTTGCTTGCCAAAAGTGAAATTGAAGAATGGTTAAAAAAGGGCTATATAATTATCGCCAATCGCTATGTTACCTCTAACATGGCTCATCAAACGGTTAGGGTAAATGGTAAAGAACAGGAGAAGTTTCTGAGTTGGTTGCTTGAGATGGAGTATAAGGTTCACCGGCTTCCCAAAGAAGACTTGGTTGTTTTTCTTCATGTTCCTTCTGAAATCGGTCAGAAATTGGTGGATAAAAAAGGGCAACGGGGTTATGTCAAAGGAAGAGATATACACGAAGCAAACCAGAAATATCTAGAGAAGGTTGGTAAAATGTATCTTCGTTTGAGCAAGCGTTTTAGACACTGGGAGAAAGTGGATTGCCTAGGGGAGAATGGTAAACTGTTATCGATTGACGAGATTCATCAGAAAATTATTTCGGTTTTAGCCAAAAGAGGGATAATCAGTGAAAAAGATAAGTGAGCTAATTCAAAAAGAAGAAGAGCGTCAGCGCCAAACATTGATGATGATTCCGTCTGAGAATTACACTTGGCCCGAGGTTAAGCGGGCACTTGGATCGTGTTTGGGACAAAAGTATTCAGAGGGCTATCCAGGCAAGCGCTATTACCAGGGCAATGCTTTTATCGACCAAATTGAATTATTGACACAAAAACTTGCCCTAAAAGCGTTTGGTTTAAACAGCAAAAGCTGGGCTGTTAATGTTCAGGCCCACTCCGGATCAATTGCCAACTTGGCAGTTTACAATGGGCTGGTGGAGCCAGGCCAGCCAATTATGGCAATGCATCTTTTCCACGGCGGTCATTTGTCTCATGGTTGGCATTCGCCAACCAATAAACTGACTCTGTCTTCAAAAGCTTGGGATTTTCATTTCTACGGAGTAGATAAGGAAACAAAACTTTTAGACTACGAGGAAATTGAAAAGCAAGCCAAGAAGATTAAGCCAAAAATGATTGTTTCAGGGGGAACGGCCTATCCTCGGGAGATTGACCATCAGAAATTGGGCAAAATTGCCAAGAGTGTCGGAGCCTATTATCTGGCTGATGTTGCTCACGAGGCTGGTTTGATTGCTGGAGGGGCTAATAGCTCACCTTTTGTCAACGCTGATGTTGTGACGATGACGACCCAAAAGACGCTAAGAGGTCCTCGGGGAGCGATTATTTTCAGCAGGCAAGAGTTGGCCGAAAGAATTGATCGAGCGGTTTTCCCTGGGCTTCAGGGAGGACCTCACAATCACACTATTGCCGGAATTGCTGTTGCCCTCGAGAAAGCCACCCACAAAGAATTTGCTAACTATGCTAAACAGACGGTTGCTAATGCCCAAAGACTATCAACTGTTTTCAGGAAAACTGGATTGAATCTGGTTAGTGGGGGAACGGACAAGCATCTTTTGTTGATTGACCTGAGATCGTTGGGTTTGGCGGGACCATTTTTGGCCAATGCTTTGGAGTTGGCAGGGATTGTCAGCAACTACAACACCGTTCCTTTTGATACCGGTTCACCGATGTTTCCTTCTGGTTTGCGTTTAGGAACCCCAGCTTTGACTGTCAGAGGAATGAAGGAAGCAGAAATGGAATTAATTGCTGGCTGGATTCTTGAAGTGATCAAAATGCTTGAAAACAAAGGGTTGACCCAGAAAGATGACTTACCAGACTTTAAAAACAAAATGGCGGATAATAAATTAATAAGGGAAGTCTCACAAAAAGTTGAAGAGCTTTGTTTAAGGTTTCCAATTCCAGAATGATTTTTGACGGTCGAGCTTTCGCCAGAGACAGGGTTGAGCAATTGAAGTTGTTGATTAGGCAATCGCCAACTCCCCTAAGGGTGAATTTCATCTTGTTTGAGGGTAATCAAACAGGGGAGACGTTTGTCAAATTGAAAACTAGGTTGGCCGAAGAGATTGGTGTTAAAACAGTGACTGATTGTTGGCCGACCGATCTGTCCATTCCAGAAGTCAAATCGAGATTAAAAAAAATGGGGAAAGATACTAGTATTGACGGTATTGTTTTACAACTTCCTTTGCCGAAAGGCTTAGTTAAAGATACTCAAGAAATTTTGGATACCATTCCGGTTACCAAAGATATTGATGGCCTGACGACCGGATCTTGTTTCCAGCCGGCGGTTGTTGGAGCGGTGATGACGGTGATTGACCACTTTAAGCTGGTTGAGCCAAAGATGATTACTGTTGTTATTGGAGCCAGAGGTTGGGTCGGTCAGAGAATGGTTCAAGCTCTAAAAAACAAAGGGCTTAAAGTACTAGAGATAAATAGGGACACCAAATCTAAATTCGAGGACATTAAAAAAGCAGATTTAATTATCAGCTGTACCGGTCAGGCGAACTTAATAACGGCAGATCTGGTAAAAGACGGAGTGGCGGTTTTTGACTTAGGAGTAATGAGGGTTGATAGTCGGGGGAATAAATTGGCGGGAGATGTTGATTTTGAGCAAGTAGCTCCCAAGGCAAAATTCATTACTCCAGTAC
>JBDRHU010000052.1:0-3666 GCA_043816565.1 Patescibacteria group bacterium | reverse complement strand
GGTTCTTAAAAGATCACAATATTCTTGGGCAAATTTTTGCCGGGATCTTTCCGAGCGTCTGGAGTAGTGTCGGTTGATTTCATCTGAAACCAAGTCAAATTGTTCCTCGTCTTCAACCGTGACTTCGGAACACCCGATCTTTTCGTCCCAGTGACCAATAAATGCTTGAACATCGCCGGCAAACTGATCTCTCACCATCGTTCTGGTTACGTATTCCGGCGAAAACCTTCCCTCTTTTTGACTGGAACCCTCCGGGGTAGCAATTCCTTCCATAATCTATCTATAATATAAGCCCTACGAGCTAGGAAGTCAATAACTGTCCAGCGGGGTACTCCGCCTAGAAAGTGAAATAGATTGGCACCTGACGAGTATTGGGGGATTCTCGGAATGATAATACAACGAATAGTATTAGCTAAAAAACATACTTGAAAATTATGTCATCTGAGTCTTGACCTGTCGCCCCTGTTTTTTGGTAAAGGGCAACCGCTGGTAAGTTTGATTTATTAGTCGGAACCCAAACCTCTACTGCCCCATCTTTTTTCGCCATCGACAGAATCGTCTCGATCATTTTACTCGCTAATCCCATCTTTCTAAACGGTTTGGCCACCTCGACTTCGTATATCAAAACCTTGCTGGATTTTTCGTCTAATCGTTGAAGTCGATAAGCAATCAAAAAACCAGCCATCTCTCCCTCTTTTTTAACCAACAAAAAATAGTTCTTGTTGTCTTTTACAAAACTCAAACTACTGACCAAACTCCAATTCTTGTCAGTAAAGACCGATCTCAGGTCGGCAATTAAATCATTATTAAAACTAGAAATTCTTTCAACCTCGAAGTTCATTCTCAAATAATAGCAGACAGTCTTTTTAACTCTCTCAAAACAATTCCAGCACCGGGAAGGAAAAAGAGCAGGAAAAAACTTAATTTGTCTTCAGTCAAATCAACCAAATAGCCCAAACGAGGAATCGACAAAATCACCTTACCGAGAATATCTTTCTGGTCAACTAAATCGCCATCAATGGCTTGATTGGCCTCTCCCTTGGTAATGAAGAAAAAAACATTGTCTTTTTGGGTCAGCCCTGCAATCCGGTGGGTAATGGTTTGATATCTGGGATTGTCTTTAGTGTTTTTCTGAAACTTAAAAGTAATTACATCTCCAATCTGATAGTTATCTGATGGTGACACCCAAACCAAACTCCCCTCGGGAATGCTGGGAGCCATTGAACCACTCCGAACCGAATAGGTTTCTGCCTTGCCAGGAATACCGGCTTTTAAAAACACTACCGTGAATAAGAAAACCAAAAAGCCCAAGACCAAAGTGTAGTAGAGTAATTCTCGCTTCTTATTCAAGCTAATTGTCATTCTACCACCCAAGACCCGGAACTAATATGATTGGCCAAGACCTCTTCATCAACAAATCCACTACTTTCTCCGGGTGATTGGCGCCAAGAACGGAAAACCAGATTAAAGTCACAACTTTTGTTGGCCAGTGACAAGTCATTGTTCTCCAATCCAACAAACAAAACCAAATCATCTTTGCCGGTTTCATCAACCTCAGAATCGGCAACAAAATCAGCCAAATTAGTTTGTTGTTGAACTTGCCAGTCGTGCATTAACCAAACTTTCAGGGCCTGAAAGACATCATCATCACCGGCCGTTTTGTTGACCGAAACCCGGTAGTTGAAATCCATCAAGCCATCTTTTTTAATCCTAACTGCTTTGCCTTGAAAACCACTGGGAATTAAACCAGTGACATTGAATAAAAAAGAGACTGGTGATTCGTTGGCAGTATCCCTAGTAGAAAAATCCAGAGTACTAGCCCGATAGCTATTGCCAGTGATTACTTCTCGGTCAAACAAATCAGCATCAGTTGTTTTAGTAGTCACCATCAGTGTTAGGAAAATCAAAAAAACCGCCTTGAACAGTGAACTCGGCTGAATAGTCATTGACTTGCCTGACTAGTCGCTTTTGCTTGTTGGTTTAGCAAACAGTTTCCTAATCTCATCAAAAATAATAATCCCTCCAGGAATAAAAACCAGCAGGATCAGTCCTGGCAGAGACCGACCAAAAGCAATTACAAAACCTAATCTGGGAATTACCAAAACTGCCTTGCCTAAGACATCTGTCAGGGGAACATTGGCACTGTCTTCGCTTCGGTTAGCGTCTCCCTTGGTAATAAAAACCGTCTTGCTCGGATCATCGACCTTGCCAACAATTCGGTGAGTGGTTTTCTTGCCGGCAAAATCTTTAAAAGTAATAACATCGTTTTCTCGATAGCTAGGTTTTTGGGCAACAATGATAACATCGCCAATCATGATGGTTGGCTCCATTGATCCGGACTGGACCAAAAAAGATCGATAGCCACCCAAGAAACCAAAATTAGAAACGAAAGTCAGCCCCAAAATAATCGCAAAAGCAATTAAAAACAGCCAGGAAACTAACTCTAATAGAATTCTGAAAATACCTTTCTTTGTTTTCTTCATCTTTATTACTCCCTAAAAAAATTAGTCCTCGGGGGAGGAAAATCCCTCCCCCTGAAGGAAAACTGCAAAAGGGCAGTTTTGCAATCCACCACCTATTATGGTGCTGGCGTTGGCTCGATGATCTGAACTAGATCAAAAACCATATCAAAAGCTAAACTGTCGCTCTGGATTTCATTGCCGTAATCGGCCTGTCCAGTTGCCCAGTCCATCTTAACCTCAACACTGCCACCAGCCGGAACCACAACATCAGGCAAGGCGGTCCAGGCGTCACCAATGACGCTCTGGTTGGCGGTTGCTAGCGTGGAAGACATTTTCTCAACGTTGTCCAGATAGACTCTGGCGGTGATAACTCCTCCCAAATCTCCTTGGCCAGCTCCCGGATCATCACAGGTAACATCAACCAAAGCCTCAGGCTCATTACAGTCGTTTTCATAGTTGACAAGATTGTCAAGTTTGAAATAGAGCCGGCCTGGTAAGCTACCAGTGTTGTTGACTGTCCAGGTTTGCGACCCGGCGATATTACCCTCTTCTCCCATGTTCTCAATGACAAAAGGGGCAATCTCAGTCCCGTTAGCACCACCGACGTCCAAATCCAAGGTACCAACAGCAAATTGGCTGCCAGTGCCGGTTTCTCGGTCAGTAAAGTAGGCTCGGGTTACCAAAGCGGTTCCGGATACAACAGCACAAATAATCAAAAGAGCTAAAATTGCTTGCTTTCTACTTATATTCATTTTTCACCTCCTTTCCAAATCCACCCATAAACTTGTCCGCAAGATACGCACCCAGTATTTGAATAAAACACATCTAGTAATAATCCAAGCACGGTCGAAAAAGCTTGTCAAGAGGGGAAGTATCGGGGCAAATACTTATTTAGGGTTGTTTGTCTACTCGGCCTAGCTATCTTGTTGATATTCCTTGTTGCGTTTGATATCAGTCTCAATCAAATCGCGCAAGTAAACTGATCGAGGCAACTTCTTTTTCTTTGAAAGCCAGTCAAGATAGGCCAAGATCTTGGGGGTAACAAAGAAATTAAAACGAACGTCAATTTTTTCTTCGGCTCCCAACAGGGCCTTTTTTAAAACCGAGGCCAAACTGTCTTTCTCATAGTTTAAAACTTGAAGACGATCATCTGGTTTGCCACTAATTAGGGGAATGACATCGCTGCCAGCGTAAAGGGCAATTA
>JBDRHU010000051.1:0-4145 GCA_043816565.1 Patescibacteria group bacterium | reverse complement strand
CGTCCACAAAACCAAAACCGGTAGTAAAAATAAAGTTAAAAAGTGAGAAAAACCCATTATCAACAGGGAAACTGTCAGCCAGAGGCTATTAGCCCAATTTATTTGGCGGGTCAAGACAATCAAGCGCCAAACAACCAAGAGCGTTCCTAGGCTGGCCAGAATATACATTCGGTTTTCCTGAGAATAGTAAATGTGCAAGGGAGAGCTGGCCAGCAAAAGACTGGTTAAAATTGCCAGTTTTTCTTTACCAACTTCTTTGGCGATTTTCCAGAGAACAAGGATTGATCCTGTGCCCAATCCGATTGGCAACAGACGAATCAGCAACTCACTGTTGTTGAAAAATTTTATCCAAACCAAGGTCAACAGATGGTACAGGGGCGGATTAAAATCCCCCGGCATATAGTTGGTAATTAAACTTTTGACAGTAAATTGTTGGCTGGCCCAAACCTGAACGGCCTCATCCAGCCAGAAAGATTGATTGGCGCTAATTAGACGCAATAGCAGCCCAATCAAAAGGATGATGAAAATGGCGGACCTCTTGGTAAGCATTTTGACCGACTAATTGTAACTTATTTGGGTTAGCGATTGCTTCTTTAATTACTTTGACAAGATTATCTAAGTTGTCCTGCTCGAATAGAAAACCGGTTTTGTTATTTTCAATTAGTTGTCGATTAACCGAATTATCAACAGCAATAACCGGTTTTTTTCGAGCCCAGCTTTCTAAAAAGACCAGACCTAGAGATTCATGAACAGAGGGATTGACCAAAAGAGAACAGCTATCTAGTAGTTGTTTTTGTTTTTGCCGGTCATAGCCATTAATGATCGTTATTTTTGATCGGTAGTTGGTTGGCAACGACCGAATTTTTTGATCAATTGTTTTTGAGTAGAGAGTTTTTTGGCCAGCAATTGTTAGTGATAGATCTAACTTAAAACAAGCATCAATTAAAAGCTCAATCCGCTTGTGGGCCGATTGGTTGCCCAAAAATAACACCTGGGGAGTTTTGGGAAACCTGGCCTTGGTCGAAACTGGCAAGACTAATTGTTGATCAATTTGAGGACAGTAAACACTGACCTGATTTTTTTTAATGCTGAATCTTTTTTGATAAAAATCGGCCTCCTCCTGGCTGAGAGCCAATATTTGTTTGGCCGAACGGAGAATCGGAATCAGCGGGAAGCGATAGAAGCTTTGGTCTTGTTGGTGAAAACAAGGCAGTAAAACTAGCTTTGCCCGGGTAATTCGGCTTAAAAAATAGGCATAGACAGGAATGGTGGTTGGAAAAACCCCGGCGACGATCAAATCGGGTTTGAAAGCAATCGTTTCCAAGATTGGCAATCCGGCAAAAACAGGGCCGGTTTGGAGGAGTGAGAATAGTTGTTTGAGGGAATGGCTTGGAACTAGTTTTTCTAGTAGGCGAAGCGGTTTTCTAAGACATCTAATAGTTTTGATTCTAATTAAGCCTGGAGACGAGCTTAGTCTGTCAGTCTTAGGATTGATATAGTCATCGGTCAAACGAGCATCACTGGTTAGAACTAGGACTTGGGCGGATTTTTCTAACTCTTTGGCAATTCCGGAAAGAATTTGACTGCCACCATCAATGGCTGGCGGAAAACAGTGGGCCAAGACGAGGGTTTTTGCCCCTCTGTCATCCTGAGTACCCCCTCTGTCATCTTGAACTCTTCTTTCGTCATCCTGAGGAGCGAAGCGACGAAGGATCTCTCTGGATTGGGATTCTTCTCCGCCAGTCGGCGGATCAGAATGACGGGGAGAGGCGGAATCAGAATGACGAGGCTTGTGGTTCACGGTAACCGTTGGTGGAAAAAATCAGTCAAACTTTGCCAGCCGTTTTGGGGAAGCAGAATCCAGCTGTTGTAGATTGGATCCCGTTGGTTGACCAAAAGCGGAGCATCTCCGGTCCAGGACAGTTCAGATTCACTTTCTTGGCCTTTTAAGATTTTGGGCAAAAAGCTAAGCCAAGAGGCAACCTTACCCAGGTCAAGAGCGGGAGCGCTTTCAAGCTGGCTGGCAAACCGATAGATCAAGCCTAATTTTTCTGGATTCAAAAGATCCTTTTTGGAGCTCATTAGCGTGTTTTTAACCGCCAGGATAATTTGCTTTTGCCGTCTTTGCCGGGCTTGGTCACCGCTCTCTTCGGTGGTAATACTTTTTCGTGATCGCATGAAATTCAGCGCTTGTTGGCCGTCAAAAATTTGGTCACCGGAGCTAAAACTAACAGTCATGGTTTCAAAGCTACCATCGTCTTTGGGGAACTCCTCATCAACAAAGCTGTTTTCAACCACCGTTTTAACTCCACCCAAACTGTCAACCAGGTTTTTAATATCATCCATTTTCAAAACCACCACTTGGTTGATAGGCCAATCCAAAAGGGTCTCAATTCTCTGCTTAACAAGCCAGCTAGGATTATCTGGCTGTTCTTGACGGCCATAGTAGTAGAGAGCGTTGATTTTAGTTTGCAAGTCGCTAATCCAAAGGTCACGGGGCAAAGAAAACATTAGGTAATCACCAGTTTGCGTGTTGATAACTGTCAACAGGATAGTGTCAGTTAGAAGAGTGTCTTGTCCTTCTCTTTGGTCCAAGCCCAGCAGTAAAATGGTCAGATATTGATTGTCGTATTGGTTTTTGGTCCCCGCCAGAGTTTGCCGGAAGATGGCTCCAGAAGATAGCCCGGAGGCTTTGGAAAAACGGGACAGATAATTTACTCCTGTTAGTAAGGGAAGTAGTCCCAAGACAAGTAAAACTAAAATGAAGATGGCTGTCTTTTTTTTAATATTTTTGGGCATTTCGTGATTACCTCTTTGATCACCCAGAGTATATCAGAGGGTTGTTTAACTGCCAACAAGTTTTTACTTTGCTCGACGACAATTGCCGGTAGGTGTTTAAGAAAGGTTGAAACTGGATAATGTTTGAGAAAGATAAAGATCCAATTTCTGGCGGTCATTCGATAGCGCAAGTTACCCAACTGGTCAGAGGTGGCCCCACCCCGATGATAGGCAATTGCCCGGGGAACATATAAAGTCTTAAATCCCCTACTATTCAGACGAATCGACAGATCGACATCTTCCAGATAGGCAAAAAAATCTTCATCGAACAAACCGGCTTTTAACAAGGCTGGTTTGTAATAAGCCACCGCTGAAGCCGGAGCCCCAAAGACAATTCCTTTGGGGTGATCGTTTCTGATTAAGGCCGACTTGCCTTTGACCTCAAACTCCAGTCCAGTACTTTCAATTGACTGGCCCGACCAATTCCAAACCAGGCCACAACAGGCTCCCAGTTTGGGATTTTCCTTGATGGCTTGATGGATGGCATCAAAATATTTTCCATCCAAGCGAACGTCATTGTTTAAAACTAGAACGTAGTCGTTTTTAGCTATCTGGATTCCCTGGTTGACTGCCTTGGCAAAACCAAGATTTTTGTGGTTTTGGATTAGCTTGACAGGCCTTACGTTCTTGTCATCCTGAGGAGCGAAGCGACGAAGGATCTCCTTTGAAAGGGATTCTTCTCCGCCAGTCGGCGGATCAGAATGACGGTAGCTACGAAATTTGTGTAATTTAGCCCCCTGTTTTTTAAGATATTTGACTGATCCATCGGTTGAGCCGTTGTCAACGACGATAATCTCGTCTACCAGGTTGCTTTTGATTGATCCCAAACAACTTTCTAAAAGTTGTCGGCCATTGTAGTTAGGAATGACAATCGAGAACATTACCCTATTCTATCAGCTTCTTACTGGAGGTTGTTGTGGGCCTGATTTCCAGGCGTTTCGAAGCGAGTCGGGATATGATATCGATCTAACGCGAGGATCACTGTCACATGCAAGACATTGATGCTCGACAGCCTTGTCAAATGACAACCATTCCAGTTCTACAGCAATAAGCCCATTTTCACGCCCTACTCTTTCGGCATATAAAATACCCAGTTCGTCTTGAGTTACACACGGCTCACTAAGCCCCCAAATCATTGTTAACCGATGCAAGTCCTGGACAGGCCAGGCAGGAAGAATATCTTCGTGTCCGCCTGATATTTTCAAAACAACAAACGGCCTACGACCTACAGTTTCCATTCTAACAGTAGTTTATCACAACACAAATTTTTATTCAATTTTCGCAAGTTCAACTAACGAATGCAACCC
>JBDRHU010000050.1:0-5247 GCA_043816565.1 Patescibacteria group bacterium | reverse complement strand
CTGGCAACTAATCATCATCGACAGCTATCAAGACCCCAAAACCAATCAGTTCAAGTATACTTTACGAGCCTATTACTATAACCTAACCAGCCAAAAAGCAAAGGTACTCCATCGACAAATTTTTAGGCTAGACTAGTTATGGAGTCGGGGATGGTGTTATCCCCGTTGGAATTGCCGTTGGGGCAGTGGTTGGACTCGGCGTCGGCGATGGTTGCCAATCCCAGGGTAGATTGACCCCAATTTCGGCCTCTCGCTCCCCAGTGGCCCCGTCAGTGTCCCTGGCGACCACTTTAATTGTATAGGTGCCGTCGTCCAAAGATAAATCCAGCTCGTAAGGCTTGCTAGTAAAAACTTTTTTCTCCTGATCATCGACATAGACAATCACCTCAACAATTTTTTTAACCCCATTGGCTTTGATCTTGACCGGAAAGTTATTTTCTACGGTGGCGTGATTGGCAGGTGAATCGATACCAACCTCGATTAAGCCACCTTCTTGGCAATAATCACCAGGCGGATGATACTTGTCATCGTTGTGCTCACTAATCCAAGCAGTAATCCCTTCCTGCCAACGATTAACACCATCTGTTGAAATCGGGTCGTCTTCGTGGAAAGCCAAAAATTCTTTTTCATCATAATCACCACTGGCAATCTGAGGCGGAGTCGCCAACTGGCCAGTTTGACGGCAGGTTTTTAACTTCAGATGGACTGGATCAGGCTTGGTCGGTTCGGTTCCCTTGATGAAATATTCCGTTCGGGAAGGAAAGCCATCGTGAGCCGAAAAACCGGAAATCTTGTCAACCTCCAAAGTAACGATACTTTTGGGAACAACAAATTCCTGGTAACCAAGCTTGTCAATCGCCGCCATCATCGTCCGGCGCCGAATCGGAGTCGCTCCGGAAACGCCAGAAGCGACCTCTTTCATTGGGGAGTTATCATTATTACCGACCCAGGACAGAACCAAGATGTTGGGCGTCCAGCCAACTGCCCAGTTATCCCGCTTGTCATTGGTGGTCCCGGTTTTGACCGCTACCTTCTTGCCAGCAATTACCAGACCGCTATTCTGACCAAAAGTAATCGAACGGGCATTGTTGTCAGCCAAAATATCACTGGTTAAAAAAGCCTCCTCGGGACTTAAAACTTGCTTGCCGTCGACGGCTTTATATTTCCAAATTTCCCTACCAGAAACATCCTCAACTTTCAAAATCGCCACCGGTTCTTTTTTAACCCCACCGTTGGCAAAAGCACAGTAGGCGTTGGCCAGTTCAATTGGTTTAACCTCGCCACCGCCCAAGGTCATTGATAACCCCAAGCGACTGAGGTTTTCTTTACTAGCCGCCAGAGTGCTGATTCCCATTGCCTCAGCCAACTCTAAAGTCGGTTTTAGGCCGACCATCGCCAGCATTTTAACCGCCGGCACATTGATTGAGTTGCCCAGCGCGTAGCGGAGCTGAATCGGTCCCCGAAACTCACCGTCATAATTGACCGGCTCGTAATCCTTCTGGCTAACAACTGGAAAAACCGTTTTGGTATCCATCAACAACTGGGAGGCAGTATAACCCTTTCTAAAACCAGCCGTATAGGTTAACGGCTTAATCGCCGAGCCCGGTTGCCTAACTCCCTGAGTAATGACATTAAACTTGCCACCAATCTCATCGTCAAAGTAATCCTTTGATCCAATCATCGCCAGAATCTCCCCAGTATTGGGATCCAAAACCACTGTCGCTCCGTTGCTGATTTTCAAACCCTCAACTTTGTCCAACTCTTCGGCGACCGCTTTCTCGGCTGATTTTTGAATGCTCAGATCTAAACTGGTGGTTACTTTCAGACCCCCTTGTTCAACCAGCTCTTCGCCATAGCGTTCAGCCAAAAGCTGACGGACATAAACAACAAAGTGGGGCGCCAAAAGCATATCTTTGTCACCACCAAATTCTAAAGTTTCTAATCCAGTGATTAACTCTTCTTTTTTGGTCGAATCAATATAGCCATCTTCCAATAAACGACCAATAACCAACTTGGCTCGATCCTTCCAAAGATCGCCCCGGAAAGGGGAGTAAACCGATGGTCGTTGAGGTAAGCCGGCCAAAACTACCGATTCAACCCAGTTAAGCTCTGAAACCGGTTTGCCAAAATACTGCTCGCTGGCGGCCCCAACTCCGAAAGCGGTTCCGCCATAGGGGGCTTCGTTCAAATACATTTGCAAAATCTCATCTTTGCTGTACTTTTTCTCAATTTGCATCGCCAGAATGAATTCCTTAATCTTTCGAGAAATTGTTCGCTGAGGCGACAGCAGAACTGTTTTGACCAACTGTTGAGTCAAAGTCGAGCCACCCTGAAGCTTACCTCGAAAAACAATACTAAAAACCGCCCGAGCCATCCCTCTGGCACTAAAACCGGGATGGGAATAGAAATCTTTGTCTTCAATCGCAATTGTTGCCCATTTAAGCGGGTCAGGAATCTGGCTCAGGGAAACCGGGGACCGTTTGGCCTCCTTGAAAACGTCATAAATCAGCTCCCCATTGCGATCATAAATTTGAGTGGCAAAACCCTCTCGCCTGACAACACCATCGGGTGAGGGCAAGTCCTTGGCAACCACCGCAAAAACCACCATCCCCAAAACGATCATAAAAACCAAGGAAAAAAAAGCCAAAACCGGTAGGTAATAAACCAACCTTTTTTTGAACGATAAACCCCTGATAAAGCGCCGACGTTTCATTTTTGTTCTTGCTAGTCTGAGCCAATCCTTGGCGTCCATATTAATTAGTGGTAAGATCATCTTACAATGAAAATTGGCAAAATCAAAATTAAGAAGGAAAAGCTAATCAAATTCTTCTTAATTGTGGCCACCGCTTCCCTGGTTTTGAGTAGTTTTCTGCCCTTGTTTTCTCTGTTTAGTCGGTAATGAGCAAAACCAGTCCGGCCATCAATCTCGAAACCTCAATTCGTTACCTAAAGGGAGTTGGTCCTCAACGGCAAATTCAATTAAACAAATTAGGAATTGCCACTCTTTTAGACTTGATTTATTTTTTCCCCAACCAATACCGAGACTTTAGTCAGACCGTCGCCATCAAACAAGTTGAGGACAAACAAACAGTTAGTCTGCGCGGAAAAATTGGCCCAATTCGCACCCAATACTTGGGCCGACGAAAAAATATTCAGAGAAGTCAGTTAACAGACGCCAGTGGCAAAATCAATGTCATTTGGTTTAACCAACCCTATCTGACTACCAGTTTGCCCCCAGGAACCCCAGTATCTTTATCAGGAAAAATTTCTTTCAAAAACAATTGTTTCCAGATTGTTGCCCCCAGTTATGAACCGATTCTCGGTGGTCGATCGGTCCTGCACACCGGTAGACTAGTGGCCGATTACTCGTTAACCGCGGGGGTTAACAGTAAATATATCAGGAATCTAATTTATCGAAGCCTACCTCTGGTGAACGACCAGGTTAAAGATTTCCTGCCCGAGAGTGTCATCAAAAACGAAAAACTAATCCCACTGCCCCAGGCACTCAATTGGATCCACTTTCCCCCCGATCAAAAAAAACAAGACCTGGCCAAAAACCGGCTGGCCTTTGACGAGGCCTTTTTACTGGAATGCCAGCTGGTAATGGACAAGAAACTCCACCAGAATCGACAACTGGCCCCAATACTTAAAAACCCGCCCAAAATAGTTGACGAATTCATCAAGTCCCTACCTTTTAGACTAACCACTGCTCAAAAAAGAAGTTTAAACGAGATCGTTAAAGATCTGGGCAAAAAATCAGCCATGAATCGATTACTGGAAGGGGATGTTGGCTCCGGCAAAACGGTAGTAGCCGCTGCTGCTACCTTGTTAACCATTAAAAACAACTACCAGGTTGCTCTGATGGCACCAACGGAAATTTTAGCCCAACAGCACTACCAAACTTTTAAAAAACTGTTCGCCGGCCGGCGAATCAAAATTGCTTTGTTAACCGGTAGCCAAAAAACATTTCCTCAAGGGAGTCAACTAATCATTGGTACTCATGCCCTGATCCACCACCAAGACTCTTTTAGGCAAATCGGACTAGTAATCATTGATGAGCAACACCGTTTTGGAGTCGCTCAACGGGCCAAGTTGATCAAAAAAGCTTCAATTGCTGACCGGGACAAACTTTCCCCCCATGTTCTAACAATGACCGCCACCCCAATTCCCCGAACGGTCGCCCTAACTGTCTATGGGAACCTAGACATCTCTACTCTGGACCAAATGCCTCCGGGTCGAAAAACGGTTAAAACCCATTATGTCCCAACTAACAAACGCCAGGCTTGCCACCAGTGGATAAAAAAACAAATTGACCAAGAGCAGGCCCAGGTTTTCATCATCTATCCGCTGATTGACGAATCCGAAAGTCTAGAATCAATCAAAGCGGCTACTGTCGAGTATCAACAATTGAAAGAAAAAGTTTTTCCAACTCTCAAGGTTGAACTTCTCCACGGCCGGATGAAATCCAAAGACAAAGAAAAAATTCTAAACCGGATGCAAAAAGGCAAAATTGATATCTTGGTGGCCACTCCGGTGGTTGAGGTCGGTATCGACATTCCCGGAGCCACTATTATGATCATCGAAAGTGCTAATCGTTTTGGCCTGGCCCAACTTCATCAACTAAGAGGCAGAATCGGCCGAAACCAAAAGCAGTCTTACTGCTTCCTGTTTGCCGAAACCAAAAGTAACCAGTCGGCCAAGAGATTAAAAGCGATGGAGCAAAATAGCCAGGGCCGACAGTTGGCTGAAATCGATCTGAAAATTCGCGGCCCCGGAGAGATCTACGGTACCAGACAACACGGCTTTGATAACTGGAAGTTGTTAAGCCTGGGAGACTTGGATCTAATTCAAAAAGCCAGAAAACAGGCCGAAAAGGTTATCGGCCAAGACCCCAAATTAAAACAATTGCCTCAACTTAAAAAACAACTACTAAACCAAAAACGGATCAGTCTGGTGGTCGACAACTAGAGATTGCAAAAAGTGATTAGTCCGTATACAATACAAGCACACTAAACCATGGCCGCAGTACCAAAAACAAAACCATCTAGTCATCGACAAGGCAAAAGACGAGCCAGCCACAAGTTGTCTTTGCCGGAAGTCGGTAAATGTCAACATTGTGGTGCTGACAAAAAACCACATTACCTATGCCCCAGTTGCGGCAAAAGATAGTCTTCAAATGGATGCTGATCGTCGACACCAAAAACGACAAAAAATCGTTCAGAGTCTATTTGCCTGGCAAGTTCACTC
>JBDRHU010000049.1:0-7232 GCA_043816565.1 Patescibacteria group bacterium | reverse complement strand
AACTTGGTTTTTGATCCAGTAATGGTTGTTAAATTAGAACCAACGGCAACCTCCTTGCCTAGTCCGATCCCAAGTTCAACACCAACTCCAACTAAAAAACCAAGTCCTTCGCCAAGCCCGTCACTAACTCCGACAGACTTTGACGAAGAGGATTTGGCTAGCGATTCCGCTAGTTTGTCCGGTCAGATTTTGGGGGAATCTGACCAAGAAGTTTCGGAATCAACTGGCTCGTCTCAAAAATCGTCTTGGCCGGCCTATTTACTACCGGTGTTTTTAGTTACTGCCGGATTAGGGCTGTTGGGTTTTGTTTTTGTTGGTCCGAGATTAAAAGATTTTTCTGATACAATTGAAAATGATGAAGTTGACGAGGAATAGTTTTAAGAGACTGTTGTTGTTTTTGCCACCGCTGATTTGGATGGCTTTGATTTTTTACGGTTCTTCCCGTCAGCGAGTAACGGTTTCTGAAAACTTTTGGTTCAGTTTTTTGTTTTTCAAGACTCTCCATGTTTTAGAATATGGAATTTTGTTTTTGCTCTGGCGCTTGGCCCTCTATGGTCGGGTAAATGGTTTACGTTGGGCTCTATTAATCTCAATTATTTATGGGATGACTGACGAATGGCACCAGTCTTTGGTACCAACCAGAGAAGCTCGGCTTCGGGACGTTTTTATTGACTGCTCGGGAATAGTTTTGTTTTGGCGCTTGGTTTGGCCGGAATTTGAAAAAAGATTTTTCAAAATTAGGCCGATAAAAGCCTGGTTTACCTCTTGACAAAGTCTTTTTTATTCGATTATTATGATGGTAATACAAGACCCTGCCCCACGGGTCTTTTTTTGTTAAAAAAAAGGTCTTGTTTGTATATACTAAATGTGTCGAAAAGAGAGGGGAGGTGAAAACTAAATGAAAAAGCTTTTATTAAGTGTTTTATTGATTGGCGCGGCCGGTTCTGTTTTAGTTTCGGCCACCAAGGCCTGGTTCACCTCAACCGTGGCCGCCGAAGACAATGAGATCACCACCGGTGAACTTTTGTTGGCGATTGATTCAACTCGAGCTCATAGCTATTCCGGAGTTTGGAATGGTGGAACTGGATCCAGCTACGGAGCCCCCTACGACGCTTATAACGTTGTTCGGGATCTTGACGGTGTTTCTGACCAAAGAGAGGTTTTTGAACCTTGGACAGGGGCCGAGCCAGGAGTTTACGTCGCTTATACTGGCGGCACCGGACAAGAAACTCCAGTGGCGGGCAACTTTAGTGTTTGGTTGGCAGTTCGCAATCGCGGCAGCTTACCTTTCAACTATCGTTCCTATGCCTTGGGTGAATGGACCAGTGTTCCCAGAATGGAGGCCGGTGGCACTTGTGCCGGTCAAAGTCCAGACAACAACTTGGTTAAAGTCATGAATATCCACCGTTATGATGTTGATGCTACCACTGGTTGTAACAACCACGAGGAATGCAAAAACATTCGTGATGGATTGATGGCGGTTGGTTCTTGGCAACCCAAGTCGGGAGTTGGAGCCAATGACTCTGGCGCTGTTACTGGATACTATACTGAGAGTATCGATCTGGGAGAAGACGAATTCGTCATTTATCGGGTTGATCTACAGTTAGACGAGAGCACCGATGATTGTTATCAAGGAGCTACTTACCTTTATGATTTGGTAGGTGAAGCCAAACAGCTTGGTGCTAGTTGGTAATCTTGATATCTGAATGGAACTGTCCAAATTAGTAATGACTTGGACAGTTCACTATGGGTATGAAGAAAAAAAAGATTGTTTTGTTGTCGATTTTGGGGTTGGGGTTCCAATTATTGTTGGTAGTTTTCTTGTTGGGGCTTTCAGTCATTTCTTTTGGCGGTCGGATTCCGTTTTTAGCTAACCGAGGGCTTAACTTTTTTGCGGTTAGTTCCGGATCAATGGAGCCAACTATTCCGGCTGGGTCTTTGATCTACGCTGGCCGTTTTGAGGTTGACCAGCTCAAAAAGGGAGACATTATTACTTTTAGAGTTAAAAATCCCGACAATGGTACCGTCTCGGTAGTTACTCACCGGATCGACAAGGTCATTAAAGAGGAAGCTGTTGCCGAACTGGAAGATGATGGGCAGACTAATCAAAAAAAGATACTTAACTACCAGTTTGTTACTAAGGGAGACACTAACAATGACGTTGATTTTAGAACCGTTCCGGCGGGTAACATCATCGGTCTTTATCATCGTCACTGGTTATGGCTTGGTCGGCTAGTTTTGTTTGTTCAAAGTGGCAAGGGTTTTTTGCTGATGGTGGTTTTGCCAGCGTTGACCTTGATCGGTTGGGAGTTGGTTTCGGTTTTCAGTCAAATCAATAAATATTATCGTCAGAAAACCAACAAAGAAATTGAACGGTTAAAGAAAGAATTGAAAAAAAGCAGAGGTGAAAAAAAGACTTAGTTTTTCGGTTTTAAAAATATTATCTTTGTTACTTTTTGTAGCAGTTTTTAATGCCATTCCTCTGGCTCAAACAGGGGCTTTTTTTGCCAGTTCTTTAGTTGGTGGCGAGAATCAGATTTCTATTGGTGACTGGGGACGGCCCGAGTCAGAAATTACTGACATTCTCGACAGCAGCGCTAACAGCGTTTTGTTTTCTGGGGTAAGCAATGATCCCAACCTTGAGATTGAATATCAATCTAGCGATTCCGGTTTAGGGGTAAGCGAAGTTGAGCTTTGGTATTCCTATGATTCTGGTAGCTGGGTTTATTTTGGCAGTCAGTTTTCAGCCATTGGAACGTTTTCGTTTAATTGTCCTCAAGGAGACGGTCTTTATCAGTTTTTAACGGTGGCGATTGATGGTTCTGGAAATGTTGAGGATCGGGACGGTGACGATATTGATGACAACCTTGACCAGATCTCTTTGGACAGTGCTGGGATGATGGCGTCAGTTTTTGTTCAGTTGGATACTCAGCCGCCGACGATCAACCTATCTGTTGATCAATTACTAGCCGATGGTTGGATTGGTCAGAATCTGCTGGTTAACGGGGGTTTCGAGTTCGGATCGGTCGGTTGGCAATCTGGTGGCCAGGGAAATCACCATCTGGTTTCTCAAGGACTAGATGACCTGGACAATCCAATTTTGCCGGTTGAAGGCGAGAACATGTTTTTGCTTGGGTTTGAGGATCAATCGCCAGTGGTTGATTCCAGTTCTTGGCTTTGGCAAACAGTTAGTTTACCGCAAGCCAGCTCAACTACCTTGAGTTTTTGGTGGCGGATGATTAGTCTGGATACGGTTGATTATGATCGCTTTAATGTTTTGCTTAAAGATGAAAGCGATTTTCTTTTGGAAAAGATTTTGTCGGTTGGGTCAGGAAACCTGGTTGATCTTTCTGGTTGGACCGGGGACTCTGGTTGGCGCCAAATGACTAAAAGTTTGCAAAACTATGCTGGTAGAACAGTCAAGCTTTGGTTTGAGGTTAATAATACCCATGATGATTCGGGCCAAAGTTGGGCCTATGTTGACGCCGTTGAAGTTGGCACCGTTGGGCCTCGCCTAACTCAAGCGGCCGAACTTGATTTTGAGATTCATGATGCTTCTGGGTCGGGAGCACCGGAAGGTGACTATTCCATTAATGGCACTCCGGTTGGTAGCTATGATGGTGACGCTTTTTCGTTGGAGTTTGGCGATTACCAACTTGAGTATCTATCGACCGATTTGGCCGATAATCAATCTAACGAACAGTCAATTGATCTGTTGATTTTGCCTGACATTGTTATTAATGCTTTTTCGGCCAATCCGGCAGGGGACGATGATGATCCGATGCCCGACGGAGAATGGGTCGAACTTTACAACAACAGTGACCATGACATCGATGTTGCCGGTTGGTATTTGTACGATGCTGACGATACCCATGAGTTGCTAATTAGTGCTGGCAATAGCGACAACAATGGTGATTGGCTTGATGGTGGGGAAACAGTGGTTCCAACCGGGAGCAGTTTACGTGTCTATCGCGATGGAGATGGAGATTTTTCGCTCAATAACAATGGTGATCTGATTCGACTTTACAATGGTTCAGTTGGTTCACCGGGGGTGTATTTGGTCAACGGATTGGTCTATCAGAACAGTGTTGACGAGGACCAGCTTTGGCAAAGATCGCCGGATGGAATTGGCAGTTGGCAGTTGTTAGGAACCGATATTGATGCTCATGTTCTTAGTCGGTACCAAGAGGCCAACAAGATTGTTTTGTCTATTTTCAATATTCCTGGTGATTATGGCGCCGGGGATGATCGGCTCGAGTATGAGATTATTTATACTGATGGTGACGGGATTGAACGAGGGATTGCCGGGACAATTGCTCCAGAAACGGTAGCGGGTGGCAAGACCGATCGCGAGTTCTATCTTGGCACTTGCTCAGCCGGTGGAATCTGTTTGCCCGATGGGGTGCCATCCGGTTTGGTAGAGTTGGATTTGTATTTGGGAGGCAGTTTGATTATTGATTCCCGAGCGTTTGAGATATGAGAAAATTTTTAGTTTTGTTTGTCGCCACGGTTTTATTTTGCCTGAGTAGTTACTCAGTACTGGCGGCTGATTTGGTAGTTAGTTGTCCGGACGAGGGACCGAATTGTACTCTAAATCCGGGCGGAGCCCTTTTTAGTGAATCCAACTGGTACCCCGGGGCTGAAGTTGGCAAAGAAATTGTTGTTGAGAACAATGATGCTGACGATGATTGCTTGTTGTGGGTCGGCGGGGTTTTAAACGAGTCGGAGAGTTCGGGGGGGCTAGAGTCGCAGTTAGATAATCAGGTTCAGATTTTGGAAGAAGCGACTACAAAAGATTTTTCAATGTCGGACTTTCTTGATGGAGACCAGTTTTTGACGACTGTTCCTGCCAGTGGGGTGCGGAGTTTAATTTGGACGATCGAGATGGATACCCAAGCTGGTAACCAATATCAAGGAGTCAAAACTGTTTTTGATATTAATTATCACTTTGAATGTGGCCAGGAACCAGTGGCAACAACTAATGACGGTGGTGGAACTGATGATGGGGGAGGTGACGGTGGCGGAGGGGGGGGGACTGCTTGTACCCAGACTGCTCCCGGGGCAGTTTCCGGCTTAACGGCTGTTGGTGGTGGCTTGGGGCAAGTAGTCCTTTCCTGGAGTCCGCCAAGCAGTGGGTCAGTAACTCACTATCTGATTGCCTACGGGACCAGTCCTGGTAACTATGTCTATGGTAATCCCAATGTTGGTAATGTTTTTTCCTATACCGTTTCTGGTCTTTCCAGTGGAGTAAATTACTATTTTGCTGTTAAGGCGGTCAATGACTGTGCCCCTGGACCTTACTCGAATGAGGCTAGTGTTATTGCTGGTGGAGTATTGGGGCAACAGGTTTTGGAGTCACCGGCAGAAGGGTTTGGAGTTTTAGGGGAAACAACTGAGCCAGGTCAAATTGGCGGAGGCGGATCAACCGGTTCTGGTGAAGTAGCTGGAACCAGTACTGGTAACTGTCGCTGGACTTGTTTTTGGTGGCTAGTTTTACCTTTGTTAGCCCTGGCGTTTAATTTGGTCTATTTGAAGTCTTTCCGGGAAAAACTGGGTCAAGAGAAATGGCGCTTCTTGTTTATTCCGGCGATCAGTTTTTTGGCTTATTTACTGGATGATTTTTTCCATGTTTGGTGGTGTCCGACAGTTTTTTGTCATTGGATGTGGCTTTGGGCCTCATTGTCAACCGTTTTGCCGTTGGTGGTTTGGTATCGTCGATGGAAAAAACCAGCCATTGGGGTTTGAAGCCGAAAGCTGTTTGTAATTAAGGGGGCAACTAGTCTACAATGGTTAACAATGTTTCATTTTAATCAAGTGAAAGAATTAATCTTGCCCCGTCGGGGCAACAACTATCGGGCTCGGGTTCTCCACCCGTCGTTTCTGGCCTTTTTTGTTTTTTTGTTCTTGGCTAATCAGTTATTGATTAACTTCACTGCCCTAATTAAACCAGGAGTTTTAGGATATTCATCAGAAATTACCCCTGAAAGAATTGTTGAGCTGACTAACCAACAAAGAGTTGGTTTGGGCCAATCGGAATTGACGATAAATTCGGTTTTGAGCGAAGCCGCTCGTCGCAAGGCCGGGGATATGTTTGCTTTTGATTATTGGGCCCACACTTCGCCCTCGGGACGAGACCCGTGGACCTTTTTTAAAGAAGCCGGTTACGATTATCGTTTGGCTGGAGAAAACCTGGCCAGGGACTTCTCTGATCCGGATAGCGTTGTTCGGGCTTGGATGAAATCACCCAGTCATCGGGAAAATATTGTTAATGGCAAGTTTCAGGAGATTGGAGTGGCGGTGGTTGATGGTACCTTGGGCGGGATTCAAACTACTTTAGTAGTTCAATTTTTTGCTACCCCATCAGGGGCAATTGCTACTTCAACCCAACCGGTAGTGGCTCCAAAGGTTGAGTTGGCCTCAGAGATTCAAACCGGAGTTAGTTTGGGAACAAGTTCAAAACCGCTGCTTAGTCCGTTAGGACTAACCAGGGTAGTAAGTGCGTTTCTATTTGGTTTGATTGCTGGAGCTCTGTTAATTGATGCCTATTTGGTCTTACGTAAAAAGATTTATCGATCGGTTGGCAGGACGACCGCTCACGCTGGTTTCTTGGCGATTATGTTTTTGCTAATATTACTTAGTCAGCAAGGAATAGTTGGATGATCAGTAGTGAATTAAAACAATATCCGTTTGATTTTTTCATCTTGGGTTTGGTTTTTGTTTTGGCCCTTTTGGGGTTTTTCCTGTTTTCTTATAATCAATTTCTCCAGGAGATGATTGTTTTACTAACCGGGGTTTCCTACTTTCTCTGGGGGATTTTCCATCACTGGCAAGAGGGGGATTTGTGCGCCAAGATAGTTTTGGAGTATCTATTTTTGGCGGTTTTGGGAGTTTCGGCAATTGTTTTTGTCGTTCTTCGAGGCTAATCTGTTAAAATAGGCTTACAAATGGCAGATTTTAATAACATCACCAACGGTAAAGTGGGCTGGAAAGGATTAGGACGAGAGATTCGTTCTTTTGTTTCGGCCGATCTTGAATCAGAATACAAACTAATCATCGGTTCCGACTCTCGTAGCCGGGATTTGGCAACTGGTAAGCCAGGGATTGATCTGGTGACAGCAGTGGTGATTCATCGCAAAGGCCGAGGTGGTCGTTATTTCTGGAAAAAGAATAAAGTCGAGAATATTTATTCCCTGAAGGAGAAGCTTTATCAAGAAACCCTGGCTTCTTTGAAG
>JBDRHU010000048.1:0-16234 GCA_043816565.1 Patescibacteria group bacterium | reverse complement strand
AGATAGCTGAATTGGCAAAACCATCAGAGCGTAAAACAGACTCGGCCAAAGTTTTTTTGATATTTTAAACAACAGCCAAACCGTGCCAACATCAAACAGGGCCGACAGCAATCGACCAACCAAATTCAGATTGGCATAGTTATCTAATCCGAAAGTACCAGCAACCAGTTTAGTTAAAAACAATGGCAATGGGCCATAAACAAAAAAGTCAAAACCGTTGTTGTAAGGATTAAGCGGCGAATTGGCCGTATCAAAGTATTCGCCCAAACTGCTGGGCCAGGAAATTGAAGTCCCGACCATGGTTAAAAACCGTTCATCCGGGTGAAGATGAAACCCCTGATCCCAATTGAGCCCAACAATCCGGAGGACCAGTGCCAAAACTAAAATCAGAAACAATTGTTTTTTCATTGATAAAATTCTAAGATATTTTAAGGTTAGGCCAATGGATAAACAAGATCAACTAAACCAGTTAAACCAAACTGTGGCTCAATGTCAAAGGTGTCCGCTGTTTAAAACCGCCACCAAATCTGTCCCGGGGGACGGCAACCCAGAAACCAACTTGGTATTTATCGGCGAAGCTCCTGGTCGCTGGGAGGATCAGAAAGGCATTCCCTTTGTTGGTGCCGCCGGCAACCTGTTGAACAAACTTTTGGTCCAAATTAATCTGGACCGACAAGATGTTTTCATCGCTAATATCTTAAAACACCGCCCTCCCAACAATCGTGATCCCCTGCCAGACGAAATCATTGCCTGCACCCCTTTTTTAAAACAACAACTGCTAATCATTAAGCCGAAACTGGTTGTTACTCTGGGCCGATTTGCGATGAATTATTTTATTCCCGATGTTTTTATTTCCAAAGTTCACGGTCAAGTTAAAGAAATTATCTGGAACCAAATTAAACTAACTATCCTGCCCATTTACCATCCGGCGGCAGCACTGAGGAATGGTCAAGCCATGCGAGCGCTGGTGGAAGATTTTCAGCAAATTCCTAAATTGGTCGAAATCGAACAAACCATAAATCCAAAATCACCAACACCAAAACAAGAAAAGTTGCTTTAATTCCTAATCTATTCTTCCAAACAACCTAATCGTCGGATGGTCAAAAACCGTCCAAGTTTCCTCTGAAGACAAATCTCCTCCCAAAAGAATTTCTTGCCACCAGTTAAAAACCTTGAACTCTTTGACCAGCTTAAAACCAAGCTGGCCAGAAAATAGTTGCTGGTAATATTCGAAGGTTGCCGGAAAAGTCTCGGGTCTCTGCCAACGGTTAGCAAAAACTCGTCTGGAAGGCAACAAAACATAATCGGCTCGGCTAATTGATTCTACTAATTCATCTTGCTTTTCGGGATTGTTCTCCAAAGAATAGAAATCAAAGTTAATCGTCTCAAACCGCTCGCTTCCCCCAACTGGCAGATCAACTACATTGCCTCCTTCGGATAAAACCACCGATCCGACCGGGATATTTTGGTTCAACCAATCGCTGGTTTTGATTCTAATATCCTTTTCAAAATAGATTTTACTAAAAACTATTCCCGGCAAAACCAAAACCAACAAAAGTAAATACGACATCTTTTTGCTTAAACGACTCAACTGCCAAGCGACAATCAAAAGTAAAAACGGAACGACGGGGATCAAAAACCTAGTCCACTTGGCAAAAAGTAATCCATTAAAAATCAACCAAGGCAAAATAGTTATTGCCGGAATTAGAAAACGACTACTCCAGACACTCTTTTTAAACAAGTTCTTAAAGTTTTTAAAAACAGTAAAGATCAAAAACACAAAACTCGGTAATCCCAAAACCCAAGGCAGAATCTTTAACAGCTGGAAAACGAATGCTTGACTGTCAATAAACTGACTGGTGTAAAAAACAGAGATTGCCCCACTGGCAACTCTAGCTTCATAATTGAAAGTGCTCAAAAAACTCTGATAATCCAACAAGCTATATGGAGACAGTAGTAAGACCAATAGCATCAAACAAAGTGTGAAAATAAATAGGTTTTTCACTCGCTTCGGTCTTCCCAAAACCAGCAAAAAGGCCACTGGCAAAAATAAAGCAGCGCTGGCTTTGCTGGCCACCCCAATAGCTAAAACCAAGCCCAAAAAAAACAAGTCTTTTTTCTCCTGTTTGTGCCAAAAGCGAAAACCAAAAAAAGCTGTCGTTACCGCTGAAAAAATCAAAATTGATTCGGTAGTACCAAAATGAGTGGCCTGAACCAGCCCCGGACAAAACACCAGCAAAAGTGAATAAATTTTGGCCAGGCGATCATTTTTGAGCGCCAACTGTTTGGCCAGTTGATAACCAAACAAAACTGTCAACACCGAAAATAAAGCCGAAACTAGTCTTAATAGATAAACCGCCTGATCAAAAGGAACTCTGGCAAAAACTCCGCCACCAGAAACAAACAGTAAAAACTGATAGAAATAATAAACCAAATAAAGGGGAAATTGACCGTAGGCGAAAAATCCAGGGTTTAACTCGGGCCAGGACAATCTCTCCACTGCCCAGGCCATATTGTTCTCGTCGGGGTGAAAAAAATAGCCATTCCCCCAACTAAGACTAAAAACCCGAGTCAACAACAAGACGGTGACTAGCAGATTAAAGAACATAGATGATCAGAGCAATCATCAATCCCCAAAACAAAACTATCAAAAGCAGAGGAATGTCAAAAATTAACAGTTTCTCCGGTCTTTCTCCTTCACTGCGGTCAAAAACCAGCTGAGAGTACCTCATAATCCCAAAAACCACCGGAAAGGTACTAAGCATCAGCCACTTACGACCCAACAAATAGGGCATGTTTTCAAGCAAAAAATCTTTTACCCGAGGGTGAGAAAAACTAGCTGGCTGTGACAAATAGGTAAACAGGGCGTAAGAAACCAGTGTTGCCACCGCAAAAATGGAGTTGTAGAAATTCAACAACGCTTTGCGATAACGAATCAACGAAGTTCTGGTCTCGCCACTTTTGTTGGCAATAATCTCTCCTCGCCTTTTTCCGCTGGCAATAAACAGGGCCAGGAAAACCACCGTGAACATCAACCAAACCGGAAGATGGTAACCAGTAGCTAATTCTCCGCCCAGGGTTCTGAGAATAAAGGAAAAAGCAATCATAATAATGTCCAAAACTGCTACCTTTTTGAGATAAAAAGAATAGGCCAGGTGAACCACCAGAAAAATCAACAACAAAACCAAAAATGAAGGTGGCAAAAGAGAGCTTAACCAAAATGTTAAGGCCAAAAGCATCAAAATAATCAACTTGGCTTGGAACGGAGAAATTGCTCCACTGGCAATTGGTCGATCTTTCTTGACTGGGTGTCGCCGATCATAGGGAGCATCAATTAAGTCGTTGAAAACATATGAGGCCGATGAGGCCAAACAAAAAACGACAAAGGCGATTAGGGTTTCAAGAAGAACCTCAGGATTAAATAACTGCCCATTAAACATTGGAGCGGCAAAAACAGCTAGGTTTTTGGTCCACTGAAACGGACGCAAACAACGAATGGCGGGAAACAAGAAGCTTTTCATCCTAAATTTAATTGTACCAGATAAGTAAACTTGACTGTGCCAGATAATCAAGTTTGACTGTGCCAGATAATCAAACCATTTGGGCCAACTTGTTGGCCAAGACCACCGATTGATTCATCCCTCTATCCCAGGGATAAATATGATTGGTGCTTAGACAAAAAAGGCCACTGTCGGTTAGCTTCAGTGGTGGCACCAGGTGTTGATAACCAGGACTGATGATCGGTTGGGCATTGAGTGCCGAAAAACAACGACTGCCAATCAAAAACTGGTCAAAGGATGGACTGATTCTTCTCAAAAACGGAGCAAAACGGTCAAAAACTTTTTGCTGGGACCAAGTAAAAATCGGATTATTCTGCTGGTAATAGCCACCGACATAGACAACATGTTCTCCGGCGTAGATTTTCTTGTCAACAAGATTTGTCTGCTCAACTACGGCCACAAAAGGAAAGCTTGGGTCCAAAATGTTAAGCCAATAGGTTTCCCCGGGTAAAAATTTTCTTTCTAATCGCAGGATCAAGGTTAATGCTCCCAAGCTCTTCAGATCTTGCCATTGAGCTACTTCTTCCGGAGCCAAATAATCTTTGCTCAACGTCAACGCCTGAGAAAAATCAGTTGCCAAAACCACTCGATCGGCCTTGAAACTCCCCTTCGGCCCAACTACCAACCAACCAGACTCGGTCTGGTGAAGTTTTTTAATCGGACAATTTAATTTAATTTGGCCACCGTTCTTTTTAATTTCGTCTTTTAGTTTACCCAACAGGCCCTCGGTTCCCCCCAATAAATAACCAAGTTTTGAACTTCTGGATTTGATCCTGGCCCAAAACCAGGCCGAGGCAACTTCCTCCCAGGCAGGCCCAAACTTGCCCTCCATCAACGGTTGCCAAACCGTCTCCCAGCCGGAAATGCCAAAAGTCTTTGGGAAGACATCCTTGGCATAAGTGTTTTTAAAAATCGGCCAAAACGGAGTCTGACGCAAAAGAAAAATGGCTGATCCCATTCTAATCTTGTCTTTAAATGGTAGGTGGGGGAAACTCAGAAAATCTTTAACAGTATCGAAAGGCAAAACTTGCCCCTGGCAAAACAAAGAGGTTTGAGCGGAGTGATAGACTAGATCTTTGGCTAGTCCCAAGTCCTTCAACAGTCCTTGTAAGTAACGATCCTTTTGAAAAAAATGGTGGTAAAAGCCTTCCAACGGCCATTGCCAACGATCTTCTTTAACACTAGCCGCTAATCCTCCTAAAACATCGGATTGTTCCAAAACAGTGACCCGGTGTCCCTTTTGGGACAAAAAATAGGCTGATGCCAGTCCCGAAATCCCAGCTCCAACGACAACAATTTCCATTTTTACTTACAAAACTGCCAGCAAGGCAACCAAAACAACAGAGGCCAATCCGGCAGTTAATAAAAGAACTGTTGGTTGCCAGCTACCACTTTGGGGAATAGCTGATTCAGTCGAAGGCTGACTGGTCCTAACCGGGACCGTTGGGGCAATTGTTGGAATTGGTGTTGTTGTCGGAATCAATGTCGGACTAAGGGTGGGAGTCGTTGTTTGCCCGGAAGGAGTCGCACTAAAGGATGGTAAATCGCTGCTACCAGCGGCCAAGACAAAAGTCCGACTGATAGTTTGGGTTTGACCAGTTTCGGGATCCAAATACTCGATGGTAACCTTGTGATTACCAGGCCCCAGGTCTCCCGGCGGTGTCCAGCGCCACTGACCATCTTCATCAACTTCCAATTTGGCCTCATAGACAGTTGCTGATTCCACTTTAATAGTAAACGTGGTCCCCTCTTGCCCGGAACCAAAAAACTCTGGTCGGCTACCTTGAAGCATCTCGCCTTCGTCAGGATTAAGAAATTTAAACTCAGTCAATCCCCCACTGCCCAGCCCCTCACTCCCAACCGGCAGACCTTTCTGGCTGGTAGCTAGAGTAGGAATTGGTACTCCGGGGGCAAAATCTGTTACCTCGGTAAAGTCATACTGTCCTCCCAAAGTAATTAGTGGCACCGGATCATCGTTATCAGCTTCCGCTAAAGCGGTTGCCAACCCCAAACTGCCTCCTTGGACAAAGATCTCTTCGCTGGCCGATTGTTGGGTTGAGGGATCAACCAAACCGGACAAATCCATCATGAAGGCTCTCGCCAGAGAAATTGCCCAGTTGCCATCGCTGGTCACCAAAGAGGAGAGTAAGGTCGCTCCGTCAAACTGAACATAAACGATTGCTCCGCCAGCCCAATCCCCAGTATCGGTTTTTACTTTACCGGAAGCCAAATTAGCCACCGGTAGGTCACCCCCAATGGGCCGAGCAGTTTTGGCTGTTAATACTTGGCCAGCGGACTGATCAAACTTGTCTCCGTCGGAAACAACCGAAAACGAGTATTCGGAGTTTGCCTCCAGGCCAACAGCCTCAACATAGTGAGTTTCAAAAAGTCCGATTTCTCCAGTTTTGTCTCGATAGTCGGGAAACAACAAGTCTTTTCCGTCTTTGGAAACAATCACCAAGCCACCAGCTTTTTTACTAGTAATCCAAGAAACCGTGAAAGAGTTGTCGGTGGTATTGCTAACTTTAATCTCCTTAGGGGCAGTTTCTCCACTGGCTCCGGAAAAGAAAATCGCCCGGCTTTTTAACAAGCCTAGACTAAGTAACAAGCCGATAATCAAAAACAAAGCTAATAGTGTTGGTAATTTCTTTTCTTTAGTCATTTATTTGTCCACCAGCCGAGGCCTCAACAGCCACTGGAGCTTCGGTAATCGTTGGTCCCCTAACAACCTTGGAACTATCGGTACCAATCTTAACAGTTGGCTCCGGTTGATAGTCAAGCTCATTAAGGTCGTATTTTCTTTTCCCTTCTAGCTGATCAATCACCTGACTATTAAGAGTGGTATTCAGTGGTGTCAGTAAAGACTCAAAACGAGTTGACAGTTGATCATCCATCAGCCGGTGATAGCCATCCAGGGCCGTCCAGATCAAAGCGGTAATCAAGGTTGCCACTCCAATCCAAACCAGTCTTTTGAAAAACTTGTTGGAAGAAATAGATTTCGGCTTGTTATTCTTCATTGACTGAGTTTCTAAAACCAGAACTAAAGTAGTAAAAAACCCCATTCAAACTCAAATTCAGTAGCGAACCCTCGTCTTTCTTCTTGTCTGGCGAGCTGATTTGATAGCTATTGATTCCCAGCCATCTTCTAACCGATGACAAACTAGTTAGCAAATCGCGCAAGTTCTGGTAATCCCCTCGAAAACTTATCCCAAACTCATCTCCTTTTAACGATTCCTTGTTATCCTGACGAATGTCTTCCCGATAGCCCTGCTCGTCTAAAACAAACCCAGAAACGTTAACTCCGCTCAGAGTCAGGCTAGCGGTTTGACCAAGACCAAAAAGCTGGGCAATACCATCGGCTACTGCCGGTTGGGCTGGCAAACAGTCGTCAATTGCCAGGATTCGTCCTTGAACCATTGAGTATTCCTCCTGGGCGGCAATAATTGAGTTGATCTTTTTTTTCATCTTCAAGCTAACCGCCTCTTTGTCTTTAATTTCTCCCACCAGTCCGGAAATTGTCGTTACTGCTGGACGAACAGCGAAAATCAAAAAGAAAACCACCACAAACAAAGTCATGGCCACTTCTAAATATTTCCAAGTGTTCTCTTTACGAGCGTACCCCTCGGCCGCCTCCATCAATTTTCTTTGGTAAGCAACTCCCAGCTGACTGATTCTCTTGATTGAATTAGGCTTATCCATTTTTAAAGTTAAATTTAATCAAAAACTGAATTTTCATTCCCGAACTACCCTCTTCTTTTTCAATCGTACCAATCTTGACACTGGAAACTTCATCTTTTTCTAAAAGATTGTTAGCAAAACCAGCCAAGCTGGCTTCGGAATAGGCCAAAACCAAAACCGAAGCTTCTGGATCTTTGTCGGGATTATTGTTATAGCTGTACTGTAGTAACAGTAGGTCCATTGGCAGACTGGCAGAAATCAAATCCAGCGGACGCAAAAAATCAGTTTCTTGGGCATTGGCTTTAGCAATCAGATCCATCCTGGTTTGAAACAGGCGAAACTCTTTTTCAAAAGGAGTGGTACTTTTTAAAATCGCCTCTTCCTGACGAATCTCGGCTGACAAATCCGAATTGGTTCGATCTAACCAGAAACGTGACAGAAAAGCGCCAACGACAATTAGTTCGGTAAAGATAATAATATAGCGACCAACCGATGATAGCCAGTTAAAAATCCTCCCTAGGTAAGTACCGGCCAACCCCTCTTGGGGCAAAAGTGAGATTTCTTTTCTTGCCATTTTGTCTGCTTCCAGTATAGTCAAGCTGGAAACATTATTCAAATAGCTCTGGAGCCAACTTGATCTCAACACTACTCGTTTCTTTCCAATCAGCCAGCAAATCAGCTATCTTGCGAACCCGAATACTCAAATCAGGTAAGGATTCTTTTAGGCAATACCACTCGGGACTATTACCAACTTGCTTGAAGTGCTTCCCGTCCAAAACGTGCAAATAAACCATTTCCATTAGCTCGTCGCTTGTTAATTCTCTTTTGACCAAAATCTCACACACCGTTTTGCGTGAACCACGAAGTAAAAGCGACTTAAGCTTGAAAGGTGTCCTGCTTGAAAACACAGCAAAAATCCAAGCTTCTTGCTCTTGGCTGGTAGCCCAAATCACTTTTTGAGGAACAATTCCTTCAAATTTCGGATAATCACTAGGATGAACAATTTCCGCCCGGACAATCTTGTTTCTCTTTGAAGAACCACAAAACAACTTCATGTCACATTTTACCAAAGTGATATATGGCTCGGTAAACACCTGCTATATTCCAATAAAAATCTTGTTCCGTCTTCGGTATTTTTCACTAAAAGATGGGAAGTGTCGGCAAGTAAATCAAGTAGTTTTGAATCTTTTTGATATATTCGCCCCAGCGAACTAGCCATAAACCCTAAAAAGAGGTTTTAGTCATTTTTCTCAAGGTTTTAATGGCTTCCATCCCCATTATCTCATCCACATCCTGCGGAATTTCTCCCAGCCCTTTTTTCAGGCAAGAAACTTCAGTTGCCAATGTTCTCAAAAATCTCCTCAGTTTAGAATTAGTTGAGGCGCAAAAAACGTCTGTGGCGAAATCTATTTGGATCGCCCCGGAGACTAAACCTTGGACTAAGCTACCGAAAACTAACGGTGAAAAGTTTCCAAGGTGTTCTATTCGTGACTCAACGTATTCTCGGCTTTTAAAATTTACATCTCCTGACCGGGTCAGACCAGCAAAACTAACATTCAAGTAACCCAACTGGTGAAACCTGCTTAAGTAACAAATCGCCTTAGTACCAGTCGTAATAAACTCATCTAGAACCATAATCCTTGCGTGTGGCCCAAAATCAGGGTGTCTTTCCTTAACCCGTCCCAGAAACTTATTTATCTCTCGCAACCTAGCCTCTTCCCCAATCTCTCCTTCCAAAAATGTTGGGTCAACCCTATAAAAAACGTCGTTGATTTCCCCTTGAAAATTTAGAACTGGTACTCTCTGAGGCAGAGAAGTGTTTATACTTCGCATGATTGCTCGAGAAACCATAGCACTTTTACCAGTAGTAATGACAAAGTCTGGCCTCTCCTCAACAATATGCCGTTGCAACCTTTCGGTTGCTTTGGCCATCTCACCAATTACCTCTGCGCTGGGAATCAACTTTTGGGTATAATCAATTCCTCCAGAAAGATCTTCGCCACTCATAAAACAATTATAGCAAGGCGTGCCAAAAAAAATCCGCTGTTGCCACCGATACTTATCTTTTAAAAAACTAACCAAACTGACAATGTGAGGTTATTGCTACGAGTTAGGTAGTAACGGAGGGGCTCGTCTTGGAGCCAAAACAGTCTCATTTCTCGGTGTATACCTAAACACCACCGTCGTCCCTTCCCCTAAGGCCTTGGTTACTGGGTTATCCTCAAAAAAATCAAAACCCATCCTTGTCCCCCCCGTCTCATTTTCCACAACGACAGAGCCTCGATTTTTGTGTTCATACACGGACACAAAATCGTCTCCGACCCTAAATTCAATCCCTGGAGCGAGATTCGCCCTTGCAATGACCCCTTGGGCCAAAACACTAACTGGGTCACCGCCAATAATAACTTCGTCAAACTCCACAGAAATTGGACTCATAACTCTCATTATATCAAAAAATGTGACTTTTTGCTCGGCCGTTGTATTCTCCGTAGAAATCCGGCACTCCAGGGTAAAATATAGGAATGTTAAACAAAACAAAAATCATTCTCTGTCAGGAGTTGTTAGAAACTGGAATACCCAAGAGTCACATTGCCAACAAACTTGGGGTCAATAGAGATACAGTTAGACTTTGGAATCAAGGTATTGGCGAGTTTGGATTGGCAGGCTTTCTTGACAAATACGAAGCGGCCAAAAAGGGGCCAAGAGTTAAAAGGCAGGTTGATCCTTTGATTAAACTTTGGGTCTGGCAGATTAGAGAAAGAGAATTTGATTGCTGTGGCCAAAAGATTTTGTACTTCCTGAAAAAGGAGCATAACATTTCTCTTTCTGTCCCCAAGATATATGAAATCCTGGCAGAGAAATATCAGATTAAGTCCAGATGGAAGAAAAACCAGGCCAGAGGAGTGGTGCCCAAAGCTAACAAGCCCAGGCAGGTGATTCAAATGGATACAGTTGATTTTGGCCAGGTGTTCGCTTTCACCGGAATAGACATTTTTACCAAGGAAGTTGACGTAATTCTGTTTCCCAGTTTGACCAGCCATGATGGTCTGATTTACTTGGAAACATCAATGAGGAGACGTTTTGGTGGTCACTCTGAGTTGATCCAAACCGATGGCGGACCCGAGTTTAAAGACGAGTTCAAAAAGAACGTCTGCCGGTTTACTGATAGACACCGAGTTGCCAGACCGTACAAGAAAAACGAACAAAGTTACATTGAATCATTTAATAGAAGTCTAAGAAAAGAGTGTTTGGGTTGGATTAAATACAAACCAAACCAGGTGGAAGAACTCAACCAAATGGTGTTAAATTACTTGGATCGGTATCATTACCATAGACCGCATATAAGTCTTGGGATGAGACCACCATTAGAAAGGTCCTAGTGCCGGATATTTACGGAAACATACCGGGCGAATAGGATTCGAACCAATCTCTTTTAATCTATCGGTGGGGGTTCAACCACTTGGTCAATTGGCTTGAGAAGACTTAGGGCCCTTTTACCCAAAGACAAGACTGTTCTGGCTTCTTTTAAACCAAAAAGTAGAGAAACCAGAAAGTAGAGCAAAAGACTGCCGGCGGTACTCAACAAAAGCACTGCCAGTAAACCAACAGCTCGGCTGGTATCAAAAAGGTAGTTGTCGGAAACTTGCATTAAGCTCCAGGCCCAAACAGCCGCCACCGCTCCGGACAGAATTATTTTTGTAGTTGGAACAATAATTCTTTGGGAAACTCCACCACCATTAACTTTTTTGACAATTAAAAAAGACAAGGCCAGTAAGTGAACCAACCCTGACAACGAAGCTGCCAGCGCCAAACCAATCGTTCCCCAACCGAAACCAAAAACTGTCAAGGCCGAAGCCGAAACCCCAACCGACAAAGAAATTAAAGAGACTATTAGGGGGGTTTTAGTATCCTGCATGGCGTAAAAAGCTCTAGTGAGAATGTCAATTAGGGCGCTAGCCACCATCAATGGGGATAAAAAGAGTAGGATTCTGCCAGTAGTTAGGGTTGCCTGCCAAGGGAACTGAGCGGTTCCATAAGCCAAACGAACGATTGGGATTCTTAAAATTAAAACAATAATCGCCACCGGAACCACAAAATAGACTGCCTGCAAAACAGTATCAATCAAAATTCGGCGAAAG
Organism: Patescibacteria group bacterium; assembly: GCA_043816565.1. Lineage (GTDB taxonomy): Bacteria > Patescibacteriota > Microgenomatia > UBA12405 > JAHJSD01 > JBDRHU01. Next base: position 4,857 of record JBDRHU010000048.1, on the reverse strand, counting down.
GTATCCATGTCCCCCTTGCCAGCCACTCCGGAAAGTATCGGCAACGAGGCCTGTCCCAGGGTTGTTCCAAATAAACGAGAAACAAAACCGGCCAGGTGTTGGCCTAGATAAAACAAAGACAAAGAGCCGGCCGTCAGAGTGCTAGCAAAAAACAAAACGGCAGTAGCTTCGATTTCTCCCAGACCCAAAGCCAAAGTTCGGGGCAACATCAGCTTCAAAACCCGTCTGACTCCAGTTAGTTTAAAGGAAATCATCGGGAAATAGCTAAAACCAACCGTTCTTAAAACCGGTACTTGGATTAGAAAGTGCAAGCAGGCTCCCAAAACCACTCCCAGAGCGGGACCGAAAATACCAAAGTGGCCAGATAAAACCTTAATCCCAAAAATTATTCCCAAGTTGTAAGCCAATGGGGACAAGGCTGGCACCAAAAAACGACGGTGGGTCTGCAAAATACCAGTAGCAAAATTACTCAACAAAAAAAACAGTTGAGCTAATATCATTACCCGGCTAATTTGGCTCATTAGTAAAACCTGTTGCTGACCAAAACCACCGGCGATCAGCTGAGACAAGGGTAAGGCAAAAATTGCCGCTAATAAACTCAGTCCGCCGACCGCCAAGAATAAAATATTGACAATTGAAGAAGCCATTTGGTGGGCCTGCTTGTGATTTTTGGCAATCTCTTGGGAAAAAACCGGGATGAAAGCGGCTGACAGCGCCCCGATAATTAACAATCGAAAAATAATATCCGGAATCCGAAAGGCAGCATTATAGGCATCCAACTGGGAAGCACAGCAGGCATAAAACTCGGCGTACAGAAACCGGTCTCTAAGAATTCCCAATAAAGCCGACAAGCCAAATGTTCCAGCTAAAATCGTCGCCGCCGAAAAAATACTGCTCTGTTTGCGAGTAAAAATCTGGCTACCATTTCTCAAAAGACCGTTGATCATCTCAATCCCGAGTATACCATTGCCAAACTCAACTGGGAATGATAAAATCCTTGTTCAAATGCCAATTATCAAATCAGCCCACAAGGCCTTAAGACAAACCAAAACCAAAACCGTTTTTAATCGGCGACTGAAAGATGCTGCCAAAAAAGCAATTTCGACCTTTAAAAAAAGTCCTAGTCAAGAAAAACTGTCCAAGGTTTTCTCTGCTCTGGACAAAGCTCACAAAAGAAACTTGATTCACAAAAACAAAATTGCCCGAACTAAACAACAACTGAATCGCATATTAAAACAGCAAACGAAGCGTTTGCCGAAAGACAAGGCCCCGAAAAAAACCGTTAAAAAAGCTTCCAAATCCCCGGTTAAAAAGACGTCCAGGAAAAAAGTTTCCGGGACCAAAACCATGCCAGCCAAAAAATAACTTGCTAAAATAGCAATTGGCACTGGTTTAAAAGCATGAACAATAAGTTCTACGTTACAACACCAATCTATTACGTCAACGACGTGCCCCACATTGGGCACGCTTGCACTACTGTCGTCGCCGATATCCTGGCCCGATATCATCGACAAAAAGGTGATCAAGTTTTTTTTCTAACTGGCACCGACGAACACGGACAAAAGATCGCCGAGGAAGCCCAAAAGGCCAATCTCGCTCCACAAGATTTCTGTGACCAAGTTAGTATCCGTTTCCAGCAAGCCTGGCAGTTACTGAACATTTCTCACGACTATTTCATTCGGACTACTGACCCCAAACACAAAGAAGTAGTGGCCAAGGTTTTACAAAAGATCTATGACCACGGTGATATCTACGCTGGTAAATACGAGGGTCTCTATTGTGTTGGTTGTGAAAAATTCTTAACCGAATCAGACCTGGAAAATGATCACTGTCCTCTTCATCCACCGGAAAAAACTGTCTCTCGGTCAGAAAAAAATTGGTTTTTTAAACTCTCAAAATATCTCCCCAAGCTAATTGAGCTAATCGAAAACGACAAAACCAATTACATTTTCCCGGAAGGTAAAAGACGGGAGGTGCTGACCAAGTTAAAAGACCCTGAAACCCGAAAAAGGGATATTTCGTTCACTCGCGAAAACGTCAAATGGGGCATTCCGGCTCCTTGGGATCCAACTCAAACCATCTATGTTTGGGTTGACGCCTTGATTAACTATTACAGCGTCACTAAATTTCTGGAAAACAAGACCGACTTTTGGCCCGCCAACCTTCACCTTTTGGGAAAAGAAATTCTCTGGTTTCACACCGTCATCTGGCAGGCAATGCTTCTTTCGGCCGGAATTGACCTCCCAAAAAAGACCTACACTCACAGTTTCTATATTATTGATGGTCAAAAAATGTCCAAGTCGCTAGGCAATGTTATCTCGCCCAAACAATTGGTAGACAATTTCGGTGCCGATGCTTCTCGCTATCTGATTGCCAGCTCTTTCCCGGCTGAAAATGATAGCGATATTGGCCTAACCAGGCTCACTGAAAAATATAACGCCGAGTTGGCTAATGGTTTTGGTAATTTGATTTCTCGGGTTTCTAAATTGTGCCAAACCAGCCAATTTGTTTACCAAACAACAGATGGCCCGGTCACTTCTCCGGCGGTTGTCAATCATTTTGAAAACTGCCGAGTTGATCTGGCTTTAGTAACAATCAAAGAAGCAACCGATAAATTAAACCAAATTATTAACCAAAAGGCTCCCTGGAAACTTGAAGGCAAGCAGTTGGAATTAGTGTTAAAAGACTTGGTGGCCGGAATTTTACAAATTGCCTGTGACCTAAAACCTTTCATTCCCGAAACTATCGGTAAGGTTGAGGCCATATTTACTCCGGGCAAAGCAATTGAACCACCAAGCAAACCACTTTTTCCCAGAATCACTTGACCAAAACCAGGACCGATAAGGTAGTATTAATATATCGATGAAAAAACTGCCGGGTAAACAATTGTTGTTTTTACTGTTAATCAACATTCTCCTTTACTTGCCGTCTTTGTTTGAACCAATTTCATACGGAGATGAATGCATTTATCTGACTCTCGGACAAGCCTTCAAAAAAGGTTTGACCTTCTATCGAGATATTCATGACAACAAACCCCCTCTTCTTTACTTGGTAGCCGCTTTAGCCAACGGTAAACTATTCTGGTTTAGGTTGATTTCTCTAGGCTGGAACCTAATCCACCTAAGCTTAGTTTACGAGCTAATCAAAACTATTACCAAGAAAAAATGGGCGCCCTTATTTGGCGGAGTTGCTTTTACTGTCCTGTTGCTCTTGTTTGAGGGCCAAGTTGCCAACGGTGAGGTTTTCATGATGACAGCCGCCACTCTGGCAGTAGCTCTCTTCTGGCAACACCAAAATCAAAAAACTTTTTTCAACGGTTTAGCCATCGGTCTGCTTTTTTCACTGGCTTTCCTATTTAAAATCCCGGTTGCTTTTGACCTGGCCGGGATTTTACTAGCAATTTATATCTTGCCAGTTGTCAAAATTAAAGATTTTTTTCCCAAATTAAAGGAAGGCCGACTTTGGGGAATTATCTTCGGATTCGTTTTACCAATTACTGCTAGCTTAGTTTACTATGCCATCCGCGGTGGTTTCACCCCCTACCTTCGCTCGGCGTTGATGCAAAATATTGGCTATTTGGCCTCTTGGCAAGGTGGCGGTTCCGGCTTAATGTCAAGACTTTTGATTTTGTTTGTCCTGACCTTGGGCCTATTTTTGTTAAGAAACAAATTGGCCGGTAAATCAATCTTCTTTTTTACTTGGTTTATCTTTGCTCTTTTTGGAGCCCTTTTGTCGGGGCGCCCTTACCCCCACTACTTAATTGAAGTTATTCCTAGTTTGGCTATCTTGCTAGCCCTGGCTTTTGACAAAACCAGCGTTAGAAATGTTCTCTTTGCTAGCGCTGGAGTAGTCTTGTTGATCGCTTCCCTTTGGTACTATCGTTTTTGGCACTATCCAATCATTCCTTACTACTTAAATTTCCTTTCCTACGTCAGTGGCCAAAAAACTCAAGACCAATACTTAGCCTATTGGGGAACTAAAACCAGCAAGGACTACAAACTGGCCCAATTTGTCAATCAATACACCAATCCGAACGACCGAGTTTTCTTTTGGGGGGACGGCTCATGTATCTATGCTATTGCCGATCGCCTGCCTCCGGGCCGCTACACCGTTAACTATCACATCTATGATTTTGATGGGTTTGCCGAAACCCTTCAGGCAATTAAAGACCAGAAAACTAAAATTATTGTCAAGCTCGGCGAGGAAAAAAGAGTCTGGCCAGAATTGGATAAACTACTGGAATCGGACTATCAAGGTTTTCAAAACGATGACATTGGTGACCGAATTTATCTTAAAAAACAAACTAAAATGGTAGAATAAGCTCCATTATGGAAAAAGGGTCAAAATTCTACCGAATTCTTGAGATGATTCCGGGGCTAGCTTCCTGGAACGTAATCCCGTTTCTCTTCTGGGGATCAATCTTAATTCCCAAAGCAGTCGCCTATTTTGTGATTGCATTTCTGACTTTTTGGCTCTATCAATCCTTCAAGTCCTCAGTTCTGGGACTACGAGGCTATCGAAAAATAAAAAAAGCAATTGCCACCGACTGGAAACAAAAATATCAAACCGACAAAAAAGATGACTGGCTATCCTGGGACGAAATCAAACATGTTATTTTAATCCCAAACTACAACGAGTCGGTTGAGGTGATTTCAAAAAATCTTGAGAACTTGAGCCAGCAAAAAGGGATTAAAAAAGAAAACCTGGTTATCGTTTTAGCAATGGAGCAACGATCCGAAGGTCACCGGCAAAGAGCCGACGAACTTATAAAAAAATACCAGGACCGATTTGGTAAATTAATCGCCACCTATCACCCTGACAATATCACCGGTGAAATTAAGGGCAAGGCCTCCAATG
>JBDRHU010000047.1:0-4910 GCA_043816565.1 Patescibacteria group bacterium | reverse complement strand
TTATTTTCTAAGAGTGATCAATCCGATTAACTTGGTAAACAGAAAATCACTGCCTGACAAGAAAATGCTGACTAAAGCGGTGACAAATACTACCACAACCGTCAACTCAACTAAAGTTTGCTTGTCTGGCCAACTGACTTCTTTGGCTACCTGAACGACTTCGCCGACGAACGTTTTAGCCTGCTTGAACATTGCTTGATATCATATCACAGCCAGGCGGGGGAAACAACAAAAAGATCTTTGGTCGGCAGGATCGGAACTTTGTGGGCCAGATGATGGTTTTTGATACAAAAATTGCTAGTTGACAGGGGAATCGGTAGAGACTGTATAGTGATGATTACCTGTCTCCAAACCGCCCCTTGGAGTGTTTTTTAGTTTTCATGATTAGAAAAAAAGCCGACCCTACTGATTTTGCTGAAATTGGCCGCTTGAGCAGTCAAGGCCGAAAGATTACTATTTCTCTGGACGATGTTGGCGATGTCATGGCCTCTGAAGGCAGTAAGGACGATGCCAACAAGATCAACACCCCCGAGGGGACCTCGTTTACCCTGTCCGAGTTTCTTAAAAAAGAATATGCTTTAAAAAAGGTTTTTTCCAAAGATGTCGCTGAGGCCCATCGGGCCGGGGATATCAAGCTTCACAAACTTGGTTTTATTGATCGGCCCTATTGTTCTGGTCAGGGGTTGGAATATGTCAAAAAGTTTGGCCTCAATCGCTATGCTTCCTTTGCCGAGGTTAAGCCGGCCGGTCATATTGACGCTTTGATTGATCACATGATCAAAATGACAATGGCCCTTCGAGCCCACTTTGGTGGGGCGATCGGTTGGGATGCGTTGAACATGTACATGGCGCCCTATCTAGGGGGCCTGGGAGACAGGGAAATCCGACAAGTGGCCCAAAGGATTATCTATCAATTTAATCAAACAGTCGGGCCTCATGGCGGTCAGCCGGTTTTTTCTGACATTAACCTTTATTGGGAAATTCCTGATCATTTTGCCAAGGTACCGGCGATTGGCCCTCGGGGTGAGTACACTGGCAAGCTTTATGGGGATTACCTGAAAGAATCACAAGCGCTGGTTTGGCAGTTGTTAAACATTTATCAAAAAGGGGACGCCAAAGGCAAACCATTTTTCTGGCCCAAGCCCAATATTCACATCACCAGAAAGTTTTGGAAAACTCCCGGGCATCAGGAGTTTTTGGAACATGTTTGCGAAACCGCTTCCAAAATGGGCAACCCTTATTTTATCTTTGATCGGGATGCGACCGCCAAGATTTCCGAGTGTTGCCGGTTACAGTTTGAGCTGTCTGCCGATGATCTGAAGGACGCTAAAAAGCCCTGGCGAATGCGCTATGCCGCTTGCCCGTATCTGACGATTAATCTGCCCCGGATTGCTTATCAAGCCAAAGGGGATGATAGTAAGTTTTTTAAGATTCTAGGCCAGCGCTTGGAGTTATTGAGCAAGGCCCATGTTCAAAAATATCGTTTCATCAAAAAATTGTTTGAGATGGGTCCCTCCGGACCCTTAGGAATGTTGACTTTGACGGCCAATGGTGACAAAGAGCCCTATTTAAGAGTTGACAAAATGAGTTTCATGAATGCTGTTGGTGGGCTTTCGGATGCGGTTAAGTATCACCGGGGCCAGAGTTTGCACCAATCAGACGAGGCGGTTAAGTTTGGCTTGAAAATCGTTGCTTTCATGAAAAAAAAGTGTGAAACCGAGAGTGACAGAGTCGGCATCAAGATCCTTTTGGACCAAGATCCGGCCGAAGCGACTAATTATCGTTTTGCCAGTTTAGATTTGGTCTCTTATCCCAAAGAGGCCAGCAAAATTGTCCACGGGGATATCAAAACTGGCAGTGTCTATTACAACAATTCTTCTCAACTGGATGTGGATGCTAAGGTTGATGTTCTGGATCGGATTGACTTGGAAGGCCGGTTCCATCCCTTGATGCAGGGAGGGGCCCTGACTCACATTTGGTTAGGAGAGTCTCGGCCATCGGCCAAGTCAATGGCTCGCTTGATTAAAAAGACTTTTAACCAAACCCAAAACAATCAGGTGGTTTTTTCACCTGACTTTACTTTGTGTAACGATTGTGGCCGAACCAATCGGGGTCGGCAAAAGACTTGCCAGTTTTGTCAGAGTCGGAAAGTTGATTGGGTTACCCGAGTAACCGGTTATTATTCATTTGTTAGCCTTTGGAACAAAGGCAAGAGAGCCGAATTTAACGATCGGATTAGGGTGAAACATGTCTAGCGAATTGGATAAGTACCACAACGGCAACGGCAATGGTTTGACTAAAAAGCAGGCCAAGTATTTGGCCAATGCTCAAAAACATCAAGCCACCGATGCTTTGTTTTTCGTGTCGACCTCAGACGAGGCCCTGAAAAAGTGGGATCCAACTCAAATTGCCAAAAGATTAATCATCGAAACCGGCATGAAAGAAAAGTTGGCAGTTTCGATTGCCGAAACGGTCGGCAAACAGATCTTGGGAATGGGAATCAAACATGTCTCGACTAATCTAATTCGAGAGTTGACCAATGCCGAATTGCTGGCCAGGGGATTGGAAAAATACTACGACAAACATGTTCGCTTGGGGGCGCCAATTGATGATGTTCACACCATGTTGACCGAGCAAAGCCGGATTAACGCCAATGAGCCCCACAGTCCGGAAATGACTAATCTGGCCCTGGCCAGAAACATCAAAAAAGAATATGCCCTGAGAAGAGTTTTCTCGGCTGATGTGGCCGAGGCTCATGCCAAAGGAGAGATCCATCTTCATGACTTGGATTTTGTTGATCGGCCCTACTGTTCGGGTCAATCAATTGAATACATCAAAAAGTATGGCTTGGGGATTGCTTCTAGCTTGGCAATTGCCGCTCCGGCCCAGCACGCCATCGTTTTGATTCTTCAGATTATTAAACTGGCGGCCATGCTCCAGGTTCATTTTGCCGGGGCGATTGGTTTTGATGCCGTTAACCTGTTCATGGCACCATATCTGGTGGGGATGAAGAAAAAAGAATTAAAACAGTTGGCCCAGATGCTTTTGTTTGAGTTCAATATGCAGAATGTTGCTCGAGGGGGGCAGGCGATTTTTTCTGATATTAACCTTTATTGGGAAGTACCGGCCTGGTTTGCCAAGACGTCGGCGATCGGTCCGGGAGGCAAGTATACCGGCAAGACCTATCAAGACTATCAAAAAGAGTCTCAACAGTTCCTGGAGGCGATTTTTGAGGTCTATCTAGAGGGCGATGGCGCCGGTCGACCATTTTTCTGGCCTAAACCCAACTTGCACATTACCGAGCGGTTTTGGAAAATGCCTGGTCACCAGAAGTTTCTGGACTTGGTTTGTCGAGTCGCCAGCGAGCGGGGGAATACTTATTTTGTTCTAGACCGAGGGGAAACCGCCCGGATCTCCGAGTGTTGTCGCTTGTCTTTCAAGCTTAAAAAAGAAGATATGGAGGAGGCCAAAAAGCCTTGGAAGATGCGACACAACGCCATGCAAAACATTACTGTCAATTTGCCCCGGATGGCCTACAAGGCCAAAGGGGATCCCGAAAAGATGTTAAAAGAGTTGGACAAAGCCATGGAATTACTAGCTAAGGCTCATCAGCAAAAAAGACGGTTCATCAAAAGACTGCTAGATATGGGTTTACAGGGGCCATTGGCGGCTCTAACCACTAAAAAGTCGGATGACGATCAGATGTATTACCGGTTTGAAAAAGCCAAGTTCTTGGTTGGAGTTTTCGGGGTTAATGAAGCCGTTGAGTACTGCTTAGGCGAGCAAATGCACCAATCGGACAAGGCCCTAAAACTGGGGCTGAAAATTGTCTCGTCGATGAGAAAGAAAGCCGAACAGATGAGCAAAAGAGACAAGATGGACTATGTTTTGGAACAGACCCCGGCGGAGGGGACTACCTATCGGCTAGCCAAGTTAGACAAACAGTTCTATCCCAAGGAATCAAAAAAAGTAATTAAAGGCAATTGGGATGATGACTATATCTACTACACCAATTCAACCCAATTGAATGTTTCAGCTCCGATTGATCCGATTGAGAGAGTCACCAAAGAGGGCCTTTTTCATCCGCTGATTGATGCCGGAGCCATTTCTCATCTCTGGTTAGGGGAACAAAGGCCAGACCCGAAATCAATTGCCAGTTTTGTTAAAAAGACCTTTGATCAGACTCAAAACGGCCTAATTGCTTTTTCACCCGAATTTACCATCTGTGATCATTGTTTGGCCACCAGTCGGGGTTTGCACGATTCTTGCCCCGAGTGTGGCAGTCAAGAGGTTGATGGCGTTACTCGGGTAACTGGGTTTCTCTCCCGGGTTAGTCGCTGGAACAAAGGTAAAATTGCTGAGTTAAAAGATCGTTACAAGAATGAAAGGAGATTTTAAGATGATATTAAAACTGTTTACTAAAAAGGATTGCCCCAAGTGCCCAAACGCAAAGAAACTTTGCGCAAACCTCAAATCTCAAATTTCAAATCTCAAGCTTGAATATTATGATATTGACACTGTTGACGGTATGGCCGAAGCGGCTTTCTATTCAGTTATGAGTACTCCTTCAATTATCTTGTTTGACAAAGCAGGAAAAGAACTTGGTAGTTGGCGGGGAGAGGTGCCGACAGAGAAGGCGATTTTGAACTTGATTAAATGAAAATTGCAGGTTACTTGCAAACCTCACTAATTGAATGGCCAGGGAGAATTGCTTCAGTAGTTTGGACTCCAGGGTGCAACTTCGTTTGTCCTTTTTGCCACAACAGTAGTTTGGTTGATTCTAAAAAGATTAAGTCAGTTAAGTTAACTCCTGAGAAAGAAGTGCTTTTAGATTTGAAAAAGAGGCTTAAGTGGATTGATGGTTTGGTAATCACTGGCGGGGAACCAACCCTACAAGAGGGGATTGTTGA
>JBDRHU010000046.1:0-5746 GCA_043816565.1 Patescibacteria group bacterium | reverse complement strand
ACTGATCACTTTATTACTTTTGAAAAACACTTAAAAAGGAAATTGTCGAAAGCAGTGATAGTCATGCCGTAGGTCGGTGCTATAAAAACAAAACGAGGCCTTACGGCCTCTTTTGCGAACGAGAAAAACCTCATTCCCAATTGTAAGTTTACATTACACTTAAAAATTGTCAATATGCAAAATGAAAACGAATGAGATTAAAGTTAAATCAGTTTTGATCCCTTCGAAACTACCGGAGGGTAGCCGTGTCACGAAGGATGGCTTTATGGTTTAGGTAGGGTTTTTTTTGAGAAACCTAAGATTGGGCGGGGCTGATTCTGTGCGGACAATCGAGAGGGCTTTAATTTTTTTGCCACCATGTTTTACGGTTAAACCTGGTGTTTCTTTTAAGCATTCAATCCAGCCGTTTCCAATCTCGCTGGATATCGGCGGTAATTGAGTTAACAATATGCCTTCGGGTTCAAGCTTTTGGTACATTCTGTCAAGGATGGCAAAGGAGTTGGTCGATATGCTTCGCAAGAATACCACCGTTGACTGGACCATCAAAGAAAATGTCCAAGCCAAATTGAGGGTGTATATCAAAAGATTACTTCACAAGTATAAATATCCGCCCGACAAACAAGAGGGAGCTACCAAAATAGTTTTGGAACAAGCTGAGTTATTGGCTAAAGATTGGACGGGCGAAAATTAACTTGCCAAAGTTTGTATACATTTGTTGACTTGGCGGATACAAACCCGTGTTCTTTGTATACATTGCAAAAAGGATGAAGGCAAACAGGGCCAAAGCTAAAACTGGCCACGGGAATTATTCTGAGCAAGTTTACCCAAGTACCCTTTTAGTTGTTTCCGATAGCCCGGTTAGCAGGACATAGGGAATGGTGTCGATCAATCGGGCGCTGTTGGCAATACTATTGGGTGATTGGGTTTTGTCATCAAAAACAGTTACCTTTTGACCAACCTTTGCTCGAGGACAAGGGGACAAATCAATAACAGTCAAATTCATACAGACTCTTCCAATAATCGGACACAAACGATTACCGGTTTTGACCATTCCCCTGTTTGACAGCCGGCGATCAAGGCCATCATAGTAGCCGAGAGGGAGGATGCCGATTTTGGTTTTTTTCTTGGCTTTGAAAGTGGCACCATAGCTGACAATCTCGCCAGGATTGATTGTTTTTACCTGAACCAAGTGAGAAGAAAGTTTCAGCGCCGGCCGGAGAGATTTGTTTGGATGAACGCCATAGAAACCGATCCCGAGTCGAATTAGGTTAAATTCTGGGTCGAAAATTTGGCCGGCCCCGTCGGTGGCGCTGATATGTTTCCAGGCAAAGTTAAAACCTTCTTGCTCAAAGATTCTGATGACTTCCTTAAATGTTTTGACCTGTTTTTGAACTAAACTTTTTTGTTTGGGATCACCGGCGGTAGCCAGGTGGGTGTAGATACCGTTGATCTTGATCTTGTGGTACTTTTTGGCCAGCTTGGCAAAAGTCCTTGCTTGTCCTGGCCTGATTCCCAGTCGGTTCATACCGGTGTCAATTTTGAGATGAACCTCAATTCCCGGTTGGTGCCGATTGAGAACCTTAAGGGTTTCTTGGTCAAAAACCGGAACGACAAAGTCAAGTTTTTTACGGACCTTAAAGTTTTCGGGGAAAGTATAGCCCATCAGTAAAATTTTGGTCTTAACTTTAGCTAGTTTTTTCAACTCATAGGCCTCATACAAACTATCAACACAGATAAATGGTGGTTTGATATTTTGGTCAACAAACTGACCGACGAGCTTAAGGCCGTGCCCGTAGGCGTTACTTTTCAGAACCGGAGCAATTTTTGATTCCGGATGAAGTTTTTGAAAAAACCGATAGTTGCTGATTAGGGATTTTCCATTGACCTCAATCAGATTGAGGGTTTTGTATTGACGTTTTTTAAACATCTTGTCGGCTACTAGATTTTTCTGGTGCCTGGTCCAGAGGGGAAGATTCGAACTTCCGTAGGGATAACCCGCGGGTTTTACAGACCCGTGCAATTGGCCACTCTGCCACCTCTGGTGAATCGATTATATCAAGCTTTTTTGACTTTTGTATAGCATCCGGGTAATTAGAGTGCGAAGCTATTCATACCTCAGAGCAGTAATTGGATCTAGTTTGGCGGCTTTAGCCGCCGGAGCAATTCCAAAAACGATACCAACAGCCGCCGAGACCCCGAAAGCCAGAATTACCGACCAGGCAGTGATGGATGTTTTTAAAAAGTAGCCCAAAATCAATGAAGCCAATGATCCTAGGATAATGCCAATCGTTCCCCCAACAGCACTTAGAAAAACCGCTTCAATTAAAAATTGCCAGAGGATGTCATATCTTTGGGCCCCAACAGCTTTTCTCAAGCCGATTTCCCTGGTTCTTTCGGCCACCGATACCAGCATAATATTCATAATGCCGATACCGCCAACCACTAAAGAAATAGCGGCAATCCCTGCCAGTGCCAGAGTCAAGACTGATAGGATTGAGGTAATGGTGGATAACATTTCGGTCGATTGGAAAACCGAAAAATCTTCTTCGGCAATGTTTTCGTCTTTGATAATTTTTTTGACCTCGGCCACTGTTCGATCGGCGTCTTCGCTACTGGGGGATTCAACATAGATGTAGTTGAGTCTTTCCATCCCGAACTGATTCATGGCAGCCGCCAGAGGGATGAGAATGGTGTCATCCATGTCCTGACCAAAACTAGCCCCTTTGCTTTCCAAGATACCGACAACGATATAGCGACCCTCATCCAGAAGAATTTTTTCTCCAATTGGATCAGTGTCCCCAAAGAGTTCCTCCTGGACGGTTTGGCCAATAACAGCCACTTTTTTGGCCCCTTGGGCTTCGGATCGGCTTAAAAAACGACCGGTTTCTACCGGTGAATTTCTGATTTGTTCGTAGTTTTCGCTACTGCCGATAACTCCGGTTGATTTGGATTGATTGCCGTATTTGGCAACTACTGTTTTGGTGACCACTGGCAGAACGCTGGCGACATACTCCCCTTTTCTCTCAATCTTTTGGGCTAGTGGTAGGGTTAGCTTGTTAACACTAATTCCTGGTGGCCCGCCTTCTCGGCCACCCTCGTCTTGAAAGCGGAACTTACCGGGCATAATCATGATTAAATTGGTCCCCAATTCCTCAAACTGTTCGGTAATATAGCTTTTAATTCCTGAACCAATCGAAACCAGCAGAATGACGGCGGCAACGCCGATGATGATCCCCAGGGTGGTTAGAAAAGCTCTGGCTTTATTAGTTCTTAAGGAGTTTAGGGCCAGTGAAGCAGTTGATTTAATTTTCATTAGACAATTTGGCCATCTCTAATAGTAATTACCCTTTGGGCTTGTTTGGCAATTTCCTGGTCGTGAGTTACCAGAATGATGGTATTGCCGGAGCGATGCAAATCCTTGAGCATTTTCATGATTTCTTTACCGGACTTACTATCTAGGTTACCGGTTGGTTCATCCGCCAGGATAATGTCGGGATTATTGATTAAAGCTCTGGCGATAGCGACTCGCTGTTGTTGACCGCCAGAAAGCTGATTGGGATGGTGATCCAAGCGGTTAGCCAAACCAACCGCTGCTAGCTTTTCCTTGGCCAGTTTGATTCGGTCATTTTCCCCCATCCCGGCGTAAGTTAGCGGTAGTTCGACGTTTTTCAAAGCACTGGTTCTGGGCAAAAGGTTAAATGTTTGGAAGATGAAACCAACCTGCCGGTTTCTAATTTGGGCCAATTGATCATCGGATAGTTTGGCCAGGTCTTTGCCAGCCAGCAAAACTTGTCCGGTGGTTGGTCGATCCAGACAACCAATAATATGCATCAAGGTTGACTTTCCCGATCCGGAGGGGCCGATGATGCTGACCATTTCCCCTTTTTGAATCTTTAGAGAAACCCCCCGCAGAGCGTTAACCTGGATGCCATCCATTTGGTAGGTTTTCTCGACCTTTTTAATTTCCAGCAATGGCACTTTTTTCATCTATCGGGACTTTCTTTCCAAGTCTTGAAAACCGGAAGTAATCACCATCTCGCCCTCGCTAATACCGGATTTGATTTCGGTATCAGAACTGGTGCTAAAACCAATTTCAACTTCTTTTTTAACCGGCTGGCCGTTTTCCAAGACCCAGAGGTATTTGTCACCGTTGCCCCTGACGGCCTCAAAAGGAACTACCAGGACTTTTTCTTGTTGGGAAATAATTACTTCAATGTCCCCATTCATGCCAATTTTGTGTTTCAACTCGAGATTATCTTCTGGCAATAAAAAACTAACCTCAAAAGCAGTTCCCCCACCGGAAGTAGTGCTTGAGTTGAAAGCAATTTGATAGACAGTTACTGGAATAATTTCGTCAGGATAGGCATCTAAAGTGAGTTCTCCTAATTGGCCAATTTGGATCTTGCCAATATCAACCTCGTCAATCTTGGCTTTGAAGACCAATTTTTTTGGATTACTGACTACAAAAGTAGCTGTGGCTGGGGTGATATTAACACCAGCGTAAGGAGTATCAATTTCGGTAACGATTCCCTCAATTGGGCTGACCAAGGTAGCATAATCCAGAGCTAGTTTGGAAATTTCAGCATCCAGAACAATACTTTCCAGGTCAAACTGAGCTTTGTCCAAAATTCTTTGAATGGCATCAGTAACCAGGTGTCGGTCTTTGGTTTCTTGGTAATCATCCTGGGTTTGCTCAAAGTCCCAACGCTCAGACATATAGTCAAGCATTTCTTGTTTGAATTGTTTTTCCAGCGCTTTCTTGTCCAGCGAGGCAACTGCCTGCCATTTTTTTACCCAATCCCCTTTTTTGACTCCGACCCAGGCTAGTTTGCCTGAGGTTTGGAATTTTAAAACCGCCTCTTCGTTAGCGCTAACCTTGCCTGAAGCTGAAACCGTTTCGCTCAGATCCTGAACCTGGGCAGTAGCAGTTTTGTAATCACTCCCCTTTTCGGCCCGGCCAAACTTGGCATAGCCAAAGGCACCGATTATCAGAACCAGAACTACCACTGGCCATTTCCGCTTTTTAAGTTTATTTACTAGTTCAAGAGTTTTCTTTTTCACTTTCAGCGTTTCTCAATTCTTTTAATTTCCACATGAACAGTTTGCCTTTGTTGTCTATTGTACCAGGAAGCTGGTCCTTGACAAATAATCGGGCTTTTTCAAGAATTTCCCGAGGAATTTGTTTGGCCAATTTGATATACATTGATCGTTTGCTCCACTCCCCCATTTCTTCAGCCAACTGAAGGCCATAGGCTTGGAATTCCTGGCCAACATGTTTTTTTCTTTTGTCCAGTTTTTCCAACAATTCAATTAAGCCAGTGATTTTTTTGGGAGGTGTTTTGTCCATTTTCAGTGGACTTGCCGGGAGTCGAACCCGGAATATACCCATGCGAAGGGTATGGTATACCATTTACCTACAAGCCCAGTGATAATATTTTACCATTTTGTCCGTCATCCTGATCCCACAACCGCGGGAGAAGGATCTCCTTGAGTTGAGATTCTTCGCTACACTCAGAATGACAATGAGAGTGAGCGTAGTCGAAAGCGCGAAGTTCGTGTGTCTTAGAAGAAGGAAGCTCTACTTTAAAATCTCAAGTAGTTCCTGTTGGGAGACCGGAGGGAAGTCTTGATAGAATTCGGTTGGATCCAAAAGTAGCTCTGGTTGACAGAGGGCAATCAGCCGATCAGCCTCTTGTTTTAAGTTGTTGGCCTGGTCCAATTGGCAAACTGGTAGGGCGACAATGAT
>JBDRHU010000045.1:0-5828 GCA_043816565.1 Patescibacteria group bacterium | reverse complement strand
TTGAAGACAAACAACAAAAACAACTCTATCAAAAAGCCTTTTTGTCTGATGTTCGCAAACATATTAAAGACATTGCTCAAAAATATATTCTAACCGACGAAGGCACGCTAGATTATGCGCTGATGTATGTTCCTTCCGAGGCGGTCTATTACGAAATTATCAACAGCGACCCGGGCTTGCTTGACTTTGCTCACCAGAACCGGGTTTTGCCAGTTTCACCCAGCACCTTCTATGCTTACTTAAGAGCAATTTTAATGAGTTTTGAAGGTCAAAAGATTGAATCCCGAGCCAAAGAAATTTTAAAAACCATCAAAGCCCTGGAACAGGACTATCACAAAATTGATTCGTACCTATCAGTTTTGAACAAACATCTGACCAACGCCTTCAACCAAATGAACAATGTCAGCTCGGCCTTTACCAGGCTGGGCCAAAAAATATCAAGCACCACTTCCCTGCCGGAACCGGAAGAAAATAAAATAAAATAAAAACATGGTCAATAAAAACCTTGAACAAGAATTAATAGGCACCTAATGGATTTACCAGGATGAAGTTATGAAAAAAACATTAAATTATGGTTTAAAAGCTCTAGTTTTATCCTGGAAAGCAAACGGACTTTCTTCAATTTTAGTGATTATTGGCACGCTCTACGACAGCACTCTTTATCCCTTTATCCAAGTTTTTCTCCTTGCCCGGTTACTAGATTTATTTGAAAAGTTAAGTGTAATCACCTTTAAAAATATCGCCTGGGTCATTATCGTTTATCTCTTGGCCTCAATCTTAAAATTCGCACTTAAAAGCTTCTCGGATGTCAAAGAAGCTTTTTTACAAGTGCGAATGGAAGGCTATATTGACCTCCAAATTAGCAAAAAACTAACCGAACTCGATCCTGCCACTTTCGAAAACCCAGAGTTTCAAAGTCTGATTGCCCAACTTGAAGGAGTAAAAGGAACGCTACAAATGCACCTTCTTCGATTTATTGGTCTCCTTAACGCTATCTTTAAGTTCACTACCGCTGCGATAGTGGTATCAGTAACCTTTCCGTGGTTTATCCCGCTTATCATCATAGCGACGATTCCTTCATATCTTGTTTGGGACAGATTTCGCGTAAAAACCTGGCCATATTATGTCGAGAAAAAATCAATGGTTACCAGAGTCACCCAATATGTTAAGAATCTTTTGTCGTCTGACTCAACTTCCAAAGAAGCCACAATTTTCCAAACGGGATCGGTATTGCTCAATAAAATTAAAAAGGAGCAAAAATCCTACTTTAAAAATTTCGCTGTTGTCAACAATCCTTGGATACTAAACATTCTTTTGGCAAAAATCCTACAGTTCGGAGCTTTTGTTTACAGTCAATATCTTAATCTTTCTAGAGTCATGGGTAAAACACTAAGCATTGGCCAGTTTACTTTGATCTTTCAACAATCGCTCAATCTTACCCTTAGTGCTGAAGAAATACTTAATCTATATTCCAGTATTTCTGCGCGTAATAAATACCTCGACAAGTTTTTTGATTTTCTGGCGACGGAAAAAGTAATAAGTTCACCTCCACAACCAATTGTCATTCCAAAAAACCCACAACCGCCCTTGATCGAGTTTAAAAATATCTCGTTCAAATATCCCAAAACCGACAGGTTTGTTCTGAAAAATTTCAACCTAACAATTGCTGACGGGGAGAAAGTAGCGTTAGTAGGAGAAAACGGGGCCGGTAAAACAACACTCATTAAACTGCTTCTTCGGTTTTATGATGTAACCGAAGGAGAAATTCTGGTTAACGGAGTGAATATAAATAAGGTTGATTTGCCAAAATGGCACAAACAAATAGGAGCCCTGTTTCAGGATTTTATTAAATATCAGTTTACTTTCAAAGAAAACGTCTATTTTGGAGACTTGACAAAAAAACAGAACAAAAAGCTTCTAAAAAAAGCCATCGAAAGATCGGGGGCGGATAAATACGTGAACACTCTCCCCCATAAATACGATCAGACAGTCGGTAAAATGTTTGATGGCGGAGTTGACCTTTCTGGTGGTCAATGGCAGAAGCTAGCACTGGCAAGAACTTTCTTCCGTAATGCTCCCATATTGGTTTTAGACGAACCGACCAGTGCTATTGACGCCAAAGCGGAATATGAAATTTTCCAGAAGGTTCAGTCCCTACAAAAAGACAAAACCGTCATCATTATTTCCCACCGTTTTTCAACAGTTAGAAATGCCGATAGGATTTTAGTGCTCAACAATGGAAAAATAATTGAAGAAGGAGATCACCAACAGTTAATAAAAAAAGACGGATTATACGCTGAACTATTTAACCTTCAGGCACAAGGCTATAAGTAAAAATCCGGTTAGTGGAAATTTTGGGCAAAAACTAATAGGCATCTCCTCCGGGGCCAGTTTTTCGTGCTAAAATCAAGCCTGAATGAAGCTCAATGCTCAACAGAAACAAGCAGTTGAATACACTGGTGGCCCTTTGATGATCATCGCTGGGGCTGGTACCGGCAAGACAACTGTCATCACCGAAAAAATCAAGTGGTTAATCGCCGAACAGAACCTTAACCCGTCTGAAATCCTGGCGCTGACTTTTACTGAAAAAGCCGCTCGGGAAATGGAAGAGCGAGTCGATCTGGCCTTGCCAATTGGTTACTCCCAACTCTGGATTTCCACCTTTCATTCCTTTTGCGATCGGGTTTTAAAAGACGAAGCCATTCAAATTGGGCTCAATCCTAATTTCAAGTTAATGACCGGAGCCGAAACCATCTTCTTTCTGCAAAAAAATCTTTTTGATTTTAAATTAAATTATTTTCGGCCCAACTCTAATCCCAATAAATTTCTATCAGCCCTGGCCTCTCATTTTTCCCGTCTCCAAGACGAAGATATTGATCCAAAGCAATATCTGACCTTTGCCAAAAAAATGCCGGATAGTTCCCCAGAAGAAAAGCTAGAAAAACAAAAAACCATCGAATTGGCGACTGTTTTTGATCAATACCAAAAGGCCAAAGAAAAGGAAGGTTTGCTTGATTTTGCTGATTTGATTAGTCAAACAATCAAACTCTTTCGTCAAAGAGCAAATGTGTTATCCGAATATCGAAAACGCTTCCGTTTTGTTCTAATAGATGAGTTTCAGGACACCAACATTGCCCAATACGAGTTAATCAAATTATTGGCTCCACCCAAAAGTAAGCCCAATTTAACCGTTACCGGGGATGATTCTCAAGCAATTTACAAATTCCGAGGAGCGGCCATTTCTAACATCCTGGCTTTCAAGCAAGACTATCCGGATAGCCAAATGGTAGTTTTGTCCCAAAACTATCGCTCCACCCAAGCCATCCTTGACAGCGCCTATCAGTTAATCAAATACAACGATCCGGATACTCTGGAAGCCAAACTGGGAATCAGCAAAAACTTAACTAGTGCCAGAAAAATAAAAGGCCAAACTCCAAAACTAATCTTTGAAAACCAAGCCGAAACTGAAGCCGACATGATTGTTAAAACCATCAAACGGCTACACCAGGGCAAAGAAAAATACCAGTTTAAAGATTTTGCCATTCTAGTTCGAGCCAACAGCCAAGCCGATTTGGTTTGTCAGGTTCTCTCCAGAGCCCAAGTTCCCAATCAATTCCTTGGCCCCAGTCAACTCTTTCGCCAAACAGAAATAAAAGAGTTGGTCGCTTATTTAAGCTTGTTGGCCAACCCTCAGGATGATCTGGCCTTTTTTAAAGTCGCCAGTATGGACATTTTTGACATTCCCGAAAAAAATCTAGCCTTACTTCGCGGTTTTGCCAAAAAAACAATCTGTCTTTCTTTGAAGCAGCCGAAAAAGGTCAAAATCCAAACTTGAAAAAATTACTGGCCTTAATCAATCAGCACTTAAAGCTGGTTAAAAAAGAAACCGGCGGGCAGATTCTCTATAACTTTTTACAAGACAGTCAGTTAATTGATCGACTAGTTCGACCCCAAAGCGAAGTTGAACAACAAAAAACTCTAAACATCTCCAAACTCTTTGACCAAATTAAATCTTTTGAGTTAAGCCAACCGGAGTCAGACATTTTCCACCTACTCGACTGGATCAAACTCAAAATGGAAATGGGCGATGGTCCAATTGTTGCCGGTGGGGATTGGACCGAAAACGATGCTGTCAATATTCTGACGGTTCACTCGGCCAAAGGTTTGGAATTCCCGGTTGTTTTTGTTACCAATCTGGTGGCCAATCGTTTCCCGACCATCAACCGAAGCGAACCAATCCCAATTCATCCTCTGTTAGTTAAAGAAATTTTGCCAACTGGCAATCCCCACTTGCAAGAAGAACGACGGCTTTTTTATGTCGCCATCACCCGAGCCCGGGATCAGCTTTTTTTGACTGCCGCTAAATTCTACCCTCAAAACAAAACTGGCAAGAAAATCTCCAACTTTGTCGTTGAGGCTCTGGGGCCAGAAGTAGTTGAAGCCAGTATTCAAACTAGTGAAAACAAAAGCAAAGCCGAAACCAGTCAGCTCTCGTTTTTAAGCTGGGAGACTGCTCCCGAAAAACCACCTCGGCCACTTCCAGCTCCGACCAATATCAACTATCTGTCCCATTCCCAAATTGAAACTTTTCAAAACTGTCCGCTTCAGTACAAATACCGACAGATTCTCAAACTCCCCGGCCCGGCCACCAGTTCCCAAACCTTCGGCAACTGTCTGCATCAAACCTTAAAAGAGTTCTACCAAAGACAGATCATTGAAACCAAAACAATCCCCGTTGGCGATCTTCTCCAAATACTGGAGGGCAACTGGTCTCCAATTGGGTTTGGCTCCAAGCAAGAGGAAAAAATTCTCAAAAAAGAGGCCATCCAAGTTTTGAAAAACTATTACCAGGAAGAAATTGACAAGCAAGTTTTGCCGTCGGTCGCTGGACTGGAACAGTCTTTCAGTTTTAAAATCACTCCCCAACTAACTATTGGTGGCATTATTGATCGGGTTGATATTTTACCTAACGGCAAAGTTGAAATTATTGATTACAAAACTGGCGACCGGATTCCCAGTCAAAAAGAAGTTGACAGTAATCAGCAACTGACCCTCTATGGACTAGCAGTTAGTCAAATCAAAGATCTAAAGTTCTACCGGCCAATCAAAAAAATTATTCTTAGTCTTTACTACTTAAAAGGCAATATTAAACTTTCCAGTCAAAGAACGGAAAAACAGATTGATGATTTTAAAAAGGAAATTATTGGTCTGGCTGAAGAGATAAAAACCAGTCAATTCCCAGCCACCCCATCCACGCCCTTCCCGTGTGACTTTTGCCAATACAAACTGCTTTGTCAGGCTTGGAGGTAAAGCGTCCGTCGGAAAATCACAGCTTCCTGACTTTCCCTTTAACTTAGGTTTTGACTATTTCTAGCTTCAAAAACACCCCGTTTGGCATACTAAAGTAGAATTAAAGGGTGCTTAGGGTTAGAACCACCAAGACGGGCAATGGAAAACTGTCTGTTCAGGTTTGTTTATCTAAAACCAAAAAGATTGTCGTTGTTAAACACATCGGCACCGCTTCGAACAAAAGGGAGCTGGTTGAACTTAAAAAGCTGGCAGTTTCTTTTATTGCCAACGACACAAAGTTTCCCTTACTATCGTCATCTTTTCTGACAAGGTCCGCGGGCGACGATGATTTTCTGTTAAATACCGCCAACCTGGAGCTTGTCAAAACAACCCATTTGTTCTCATATGAGTTTTTGGATGTTTGGTACCAAGAAAATGGTTTCGACAAGCTCGATGACACTATTTTGAAAGATTTATGCATTGCCAGAATACTTGAGCCGGCCTCAAAACTTCAGACAATTAGGTTTTTGAAAAAGAAT
>JBDRHU010000044.1:0-2109 GCA_043816565.1 Patescibacteria group bacterium | reverse complement strand
CCGACCCTGTTCCAATCGACCCCTGACCAAAAAATACTACGGCCGAATATCCATGGCACTATTGGTATCAGACAAGCACGTAGCTTAATTCGATGGGCAAGTCTGAAGCCTTTCCAAGGACAAAACAAGCTCGCCCTCATTCTCCAGGCGGACAAACTTACTATTGAAGCTCAAAATTGCTTACTAAAAATCTTTGAAGAACCACCCAAAAATACTGACCTTTTCTTAATCACCCAGAATAAAGAACTCTTACTCCCTACCGTACTTAGCCGTTGTCAAAACATTTCCTGGGAGAAATTTCTATCCAGTACATCCAAACCCCTACGCACCAACAAACACCAGGGAAATCCACCACCACCCCCTAGCAACCATGCCCAGGCACGGGAATTTCTAGCCATAATCACTAAATCCGACCTCCCACAAGCATTCAGTTGGATCGCTCAAACAACAAAAAGGCTGAACAGGGTCGAATCAATTCATTTACTAGAACAAACAACTCATCTACTACACCGGGAAACAGTGGAGATCAACAATCTGCAATACCTGCAACTTATCGATAAAATCGAAACAACCAAAAAAACCCTTATCTGCCAGGCGAATATAAAACTTGCCCTGGAAAACCTGTATCTTAAACTACAAGGAAAAACGGTCGACCAGTTGACCAATGTCGGTAATCTGAACAGTTACCGATCGGTAAATCGGTTGATTTCTTAACCCCCTTACGATAGAATTACCCTCGTCGATTATTTCGACTAGCAGAGAAATTTACCCCGCGGCAAATTTCTCCAATTCTCATTGAAAAAGGACAATGCCCGTTATGATGCCAGTTCTATCGAGGTACTAGAAGATCTGGAACCGGTCCGCAGACGACCGGCAATGTACATTGGTGATACCGACAAGGGTGGCTTCCATCACCTTCTCACCGAAATTGTTAACAACTCTGTTGACGAAGCTCTCGCAGATTACTGTGACCATATTTGGGTCGACATCAAGGAAGACGGTTCTGTTCTCGTTATCGATAATGGCCGAGGGATTCCCACCGACGAGATGCCAAAGTATAAGAAGTCTGCTTTAGAAATTATCATGACCAAATTGCACGCCGGGGGTAAATTTGGAGGGGAAGGCTATAAAATCTCTGGTGGTCTCCACGGCGTCGGTCTATCGGTGGTCAATGCGCTTTCAGAACACTGTACCGTCCAAGTCACTAGAAACGGGAATATTTACCAGCAAACCTATGTTAAGGGAGGACCGACCAGCAATCTAGAAACAATCACCCGGGAAACTTCATTTTTTGTTGATATCCCCGAGCAAGTCACTAGCGGCACAGCCGTTTATTTTAAGCCAGACAATAAGATTTTTGGCCAACAAGAATTCGACCAGGAGCGCATAAAAAAGCAGTTTAGGAATTTCTGTTTTCTAACCGCGGGATTAACAATCAGCTTCCGCGATCTGCGAGAGCAAAAAAACATCCCTCCTTTTTTCTCATTTTATTTTGAGGGAGGGCTAAGATCTTTTGTCACCTTTCTAAACCGTTCATATAACCCTCTGCACAAAAACATTTTCTATACGGAAAAAGATCGCAATGATATCTTTGTAGAAGCAGCTTTTCAATACCACGACAATATCGACCCCACTCTACTCACTTTTGCCAACAACATTGAAACCAAAACTGGTGGCAGTCATCTCGTTGGTTTTAAAACCGCATTAACCAGAAGTATTAACGACTACGCCCGGAAAAAAGAATTTATAAAAGAGGGAGAATCAAACTTCTCCGGAGAAGATGTCCGCGAAGGCATTACCGCGGTCATCTCGATTAAACTTGATGCCCAGCGCATACAATTCGAAGGGCAAACCAAAGCCACTTTGGGAAATAGGGAAGTCCGCCCAGTCGTAGAAGCCATCATCTACCAAACATTAAATTCCTTCCTAGAAGAAAACCCACAAGACGCCGACGCTTTAATGAAAAAAGTCACTCTCGCAAAGCAGGCTCGTGAAGCCGCCAGCAAAGCCAGGGCAACTGTTATGAGAAAAGGCGCCCTGGAGAGCAGCTCCCTTCCGGGGATACTCGCGGATTGCCAGAGCCGTGATCCAACCGTTTCCGAGATTTAT